>JASFVS010000196.1:0-6170 GCA_050049715.1 Phycisphaerales bacterium | reverse complement strand
CAGGACCGGGGCGGGCGGCCACAGAGAGCCAGACTGAGTTTGTTCCGGAGGCCGAAGCTTTCGTCGGCCAGGATCTGCACATGACAGGACAAACGGTGACAAGCCACCAGTTAAACACGGGGGAACATATCCTGGTTTTCCGAGACAGGTTTTCAATGACAATCGGGGCCAACCAGTTCGCAAGCGACAATGCCGTGGTCTGGTTGATTCACCGGTCCGCGGTGGTTTCGGAAAATACTATCCAAAAACTTCTGAACATCGATAGCACGCCCCGTGTTGATTATAAAGCAATCGTATATCTGCAGGATAACGTGTGGGTCGAGAAAGCCAAAGGCGCCAAGACAACCAACCTAACCGGAACAGTGATTGAGCAGGGCAGGATGATGGTGATACAATTCAGCATTACAGGCGAGGTCTTTATAACGGCTGATAACAGGAGAACCGCCGACCCGCGCGGGTCAGAACTTTACGAAAATGCATTCGAAGGTCTGCGAACGGTTGGGATTCGACCAATAAGCGCCGAAGCGCAACCGCAGGAAACCGGGATTGTATCAGAGAAAAAAGTCCCAACAACCCCACAGGAACCGAATGAAGTCGACATTGAACCACAAGAGGAAAAACCGCATTTCAGATATCCGATTAATATTTCCGGCAGCGGCGGGGCGGCCATAAAGATAGAGTGGGATGATACGGCAAAAATCTGGACAGTAATGAACAGATTCTACCTATGGCAAAAGCAGGATGAAAAAGGCGGCCTTCTGGAATTACAGGCCGACAATGCAGTTATCTTTCATTCAGGACAAGGGGCGGGAGGCGGTAACGGGCAGTCCGGTATCGGCAATATTTTTGAGGGTGGTGACATCAAGTCAATTTATATATGTGGTGACATCCTGATGACCGAAGGACAGCGGACTATACGGGCCGAGGAGATGTACTATGACTTCGAGGAGAAAAAGGCAATTGCGGTAAAAGCCATAATGAGAAATTTCGATACGTCCAAGGGGATTCCGATTTATTTGAAGGCATTGACGCTAAGGCAAATTTCGGAAAACACATTCGCGGCCGAGAATGTCACCGTGACAACCAGTGAATTCTACAAGCCGCAGATTTCACTTAACGCTTCAAGTGTGATTGTTACCGATACTTCAATTATCGACGCCCAGCAGGGCAGGCTCAATAAGGGAAGTTACGACGCACAGATGCGTGACGTGCGTTTCAACATGTACGATACAACGCTTTTCTACTGGCCTTACCTGCGCAGTAATATGGAAAGACCGGACATTCCCCTTAAAAGCATACACGTCGGGAACGATAATACATGGGGGACATCAGTTGAGACACGATGGTACCTTGCCCGGCTGTTAGGGCTGGAAGAGCCGCCAGGGACGGAAAGCACTCTTGCACTGGATTATTTCGGCGACCGCGGTTTCGGGGCCGGGGTAGAAGTCGATTACGCAAAGGAAAACTATTCCGGCAAAATTGTAGGCTACATTATCAACGACAGGGGCGAGGACAAACTCGGTAGAAACTCCAGCCGTAAACACCTTGAGCCGGAACGTGATCTTCGTGGGCGCTTCGGCTGGAAACACAGGCAATTTTTACCTTACAACTGGCAGCTTACCGCTGAGCTTAGTTATCTATCGGACGAGCATTTTCTTGAGGGATTTTATCGCAGCGAGTTTTATGTAGGAAAACAGCAGGAGACACTCCTTCATATGAAGCGGATTGAGGACAACTGGGGCCTTTCCATTCTTACCAAAGTGCGAATAAACGACTTTGCCAACGAGCTTGAAGAATTGCCGAGCGCCGAGTTTCACTGGACAGGCCAGTCACTTTTCGGCGACAATTTCACCTTCTACAGTGACAGTCAGGTCGGTCGATTCCGCCAGCGCTATGCCGAGCAAAACGTACCGGCCGGGCCGCAAAAGTTCTTTACACTTACATCAACCAGAAACGAGCTCGACCTGCCGATGACGATTGATAAGCTGAAGGTAGTACCTTTCGTGGCCGGGACGATGGCCTACGAAGACGGTATGGGCTTCTACAGTGACATCGACGGCAACATCATAGGGAGGGACGATAGCGTTTGGTTCGGTGAAGCCGGTGTTCGTGCATCCTTGCTTCCATTTTGGAAGGTCTTTCCCGACGTAAAATCGGAAACCTGGGACTTAGACCAACTGCGGCATATAGTAAAACCATACGTAACGGCTGCAGCTTATACACAGAGCGACTCGGTTATAAAACAGCGCGATACTTTGAGCATAGGTCTTTCTCAGCGGCTTCAAACTAAAAGAGGTGTCGGCAAAAACAGGCGAACTGTAGATTGGATGAAGCTGGACATTGACTTTACGTGGGTGAATAACTCTGACGACGAGTGGTCGAGTGCGGGAGCAGACAGGTTTATCTGGAACAAGCCTTTTATCCCTCTACTTAATAGTTTTCACACCGTAATCAACCCACTGAATAGACATGACAGGCGCAGCAGCAATATATTCGGGCCTAGGAGAAATTACTTCAGCGCAGACTATACCTGGCGCCTGAGCGATACGACAGCGATATTGTCCGATATGAACTTCGACATGCAGAGCGGCGTAACACAGCAGTTTAATGTCGGTTTTTCTCATATGCGCTGGCCTGATTTGAGTTATTATATAGGCAGCAGATATTTAAGGCGGGTTAATAATAACTTCGGCGAAAAAGGCTCCAACGCCTTTACTTATTCAGCGACGTATGCTCTTGACCCACGATACACTATGGTGTACTCAGGACAAATAGATTTCGATTACGGCAAAACAGTGCGTAATGATGTAACACTTATAAGACGCTATCACAGGGTATATTGCGGTTTTACTTTCAGCGCGGATGCATCTCTGGATAGACAGGCAATAGTATTTAGTATTTGGCCCCAGGGAGTACCGGAGCTGGCGATTGGGCCGAGAAGATACATCGGACTAACCGATTCGACAGGGTATTAGCTATCGTGTTTTACGCAGCTTGATGTCCGATATTGTTAATTTGTGTTATTATATAATGTTTAGACCTGAAAATTATATGTAAAAGAAAATTCGGAAAATTTAAGGAGAATGGTATGGCGTTGGTAAATACTAAAAAGATGTTCGAAATGGCTTACAAGAACGGCTACGCTATCGGCGCGTTCAATGTAAATAATATGGAAATCACACAGGGGATTATTAACGCCGTGGCCGAAGAGAAGGCCCCGCTTATACTGCAGGTTTCCAGAGGCGCGCGTAAATATGCGAAAAACAGCTATCTAATGGCAATTATCAAGGTAGTAGTAGAGGAAAATCCGGACATTCCTATCGCAATAAACTTGGACCATGGCGATAACTTCGAGACATGCAAACAGTTCGTTGACGACGGTTTTACCTCGGTTATGATAGACGCTTCACACCTGCCGTTCGAGGAAAACGTCGCAATAACTAAAAAAGTGGTCGAATACGCACATCCGAGAGATGTAGTTGTCGAAGCCGAATTAGGCCAGTTGGGCGGTATCGAAGAGGACGTGGTTGGCGTAGATGATGTGAGCAAGCATATAACCGACCCCGACCAGGTGGTGGAATTTGTCGAAAAAAGCGGCTGCGATTCCCTGGCGATAGCCTGTGGAACGAGCCATGGGGCTTATAAGTTCAAAAGCGAACCAAAACTGGCCTTTGACGTAATACAAGAAGTAGAAAACAGGTTGCCCGGCTTTCCACTGGTTATGCACGGCTCGAGCAGTGTGCTCAGGGAATTCGTAGATCTTATCAACAAGTACGGAGGTGATATGCCCAATGCGATGGGCGTGCCTGAAGAGGCCGTCAGCAAGGCGTCCAAAATGGCCATGTGTAAGGTCAATATTGATACGGACTTGCGATTGGCCTTAACAGCCAAAATAAGGCAGGTTTTTGCAGAAAAACCGAGTGAATTTGACCCTCGCAAGTATCTTGGACCGGGCAGAGAAGCTATTTATGAGATGGTAAAACATAAGCTGCACGTATTAGGTTGTGCCGGAAAAGCAGCAGAGTGCACATAAATTGTCAATTTTCGACCGGCAATTGACGATTAATGTCTTAAAACGGTACCTCAGATATTATAAACTCAGAATCTGGAATCGAAAATGGGCTTTTTACCTCCACGAAATTCAAGAAATGGGGTTTTTGTGATGAAAAGAAGATATTTAATTGCTTTCAGTTGTTTTTTAGCTTTTTTACTCGTCTGTTTTGGCTTCACCGTTCAACCCAACAACACCGCAAAGGCAGTGCCTGCAGAAAAAGCCTTTGCAAGCGAGCCTTATGCGCTTGTTGAGCAGGTTTGCTCGCAGATATACCACGGTGATTTCGCTACAGCGCGAGAATTAATCGACCCTTACAACACATCTAACAATTCATCTCTGTCACGGCTTGCGGATATTATCTCCGCGTACGAAACAACCAGGAACAAACGTCAGGAAGCGTCAAAGGCCGCTTATCAGGAGCAGTTGGCTGAGCTGGAAAAGTTACAGGCGCCAACCGATGGCGGCAATGATGCAAATGATTTTGACATAAATGATGTTAATGACATTGTCGAAGGGCTTGCAGTAATTAACAAAGCATGTGAGCTTGCAGACGAAGTGCAAAAGCAAGAGCTCCTGTCCAACGAGTCCGTAAAAGAGATTTTTCAGGCGGCGATAGATAAAGCCGCTGAGTACGAGACCGAAGGCAAGTGGATTGAAGCATACTCGAACTGTTATGTCTGGCTGAAGGCGATAGACCCGAACAATAAAGGGTATTCAGATTACTCCGACCAGCTCTTAGACAAGGCTACTATTGCAGCGGCACTTGAGGACAATCCCTGCGAAACACGCGAGGAGCGTTTCGAAGGTGTAAGGAAAGATATGTTCGAGAGAACAATCATATTCTTAGAGCTGCATTATGTTACTACAATCGATTACAACCTGATGGCCGACAAGGCTATAGAGCGCTGCAAATTACTTGCAGAGGTGGCCGGGACAACGTCCCGATTTCGTCGGGATTCAGAAAGTGAAGATATCTCATCCCAAAGGTCCGAACTTGAAGAAAAAAATCCTGAACTATCAGAGCTTCTACCCGGACAAAATTCCTTTGTGCCTCCGGACAAGCGCCAAATTGCAGTCTGGTCGACATCTCTAACGACACTGTTAAACCAGGCAAAGCTTGCTTCGGGCAATTCCGGCATGCTCAACAAACGGGAGTTTTTAGGACTATATGACCAGATTCTGAAGCTAAACGAAATAACTGTGGACTTACCCCCACAAGTACTAATCGCCCAGTTTTCAGAAGCGGCATTAGCCACACTTGACCCCTATACTGTAATAGTCTGGCCGAGACAGGTTAAAGATTTCGAAAAGATGATGACCAATGAGTTTACGGGCATCGGTATAGAAATTTCGAGACGAAAAGGTCTGTTAACGGTTGCAAGTCTGCTGCCTGATACGCCGGCTTACAGGTCAGGCTTAGATGCCGATGATGTAATAGAAGCGGTGGACGGGATTAAAACTAAAGATATGACTCTTACCTGTGCCGTCCATAAAATAACCGGTCCGAGAGGTACGCAAGTCACCTTGACAATAAAACGGCCGGGCGTAGAGGGAACCAGAGATATTACAATAACCAGAGACAAGATAATCGTTCCTACCATTCGCGGCTGGCAAAGAACCGATGGTGGAAAATGGCTCTACATGATTGACCCGGAAAACAAGATAGGCTATGTCCGCATTACAAGCTTCTCAGCCGGTACCGCTCCAGGCTTAGAAAAGGCGTTAGACGAACTTGAGTCAGATGGTTTACAAGGACTGATTGTGGATTTGCGTTTTAATACGGGCGGCCTTTTAGACAGTGCAGTTTCAGTAGTTGACAAATTCGTCGAAGAAGGAACGATTGTTACAAGACAACAAGGTTTTGGCAGAATGCCGATATACGAGTATGCACACAAGAAGAACACTCATCCGGATTATCCGCTCGTTATATTAGTAAATTCAAATTCGGCCAGCGCCTCGGAGATTGTGGCTGGTGCACTGGCAGACAAAGCATTTGAGCGGGCAACCCTTGTCGGAACCAGAACTCACGGCAAAGGCAGCGTGCAGGGGATAACGGGCTTCCCCGGGGGTAGGGCACAACTGAAATACACTATGGCGCATTATCACCTGCCATCAA
>JASFVS010000195.1:0-6210 GCA_050049715.1 Phycisphaerales bacterium | reverse complement strand
TAAAAACCCCTAATGGCTGACTTACCCTTCCGAAAGTTGAATTAGTCGCGCCGGCAAGTTCAATGTAACTTGATGTCACTAAGTCAGCGTCGTAGATGCCTGTTCGATTAGCTGCGGCGTAGTTTATTATATGTGTGGAAGCACCTGTATCGAACAGCCCAATGGCGAAGTTTGTTTCAGGATTGTCTGTAAGATGTTTTCCTGCAGTCGACATATGAGTTTCTGCCACCCAGTCAGTGTCGTCAGAATGCCTGTCAGTCACATCGATAACTATCCGAGGGACGAAGCCGGCTATTGGAGGGGAATCGATAGTGTTTGCTAAAGCCTTTAATTCGGTGGATTCCAGAGAGAAAAGTCTGAAATCCGAAGCTGATTTATCAGTTATAGCGCTCTTTTGAGTAGCTGTGGAAGTTTTTTTGCCCGGTTTTGTAAGAAATGGCAGAGTTTCTCCCTGAGGATAGCGGATTGCTTTGATGCGTCCGCCCGGGACTGCGAGCCAATCCACCTTTTGTTGTTGCCAGTCGAGTTGTTTCGCTTGAACAACAACGCAAGTCCAGCATAACACAGTAGTTAAAAGTAAAAAGAACTTTGTTTGAATCGAGTGGTGTAGTTTCATTTGTGCACCTTCCATTCCATTCATAACGCATTTTATTATAACATATTAAGGCGAATTTTACATATGGAAAAGTGCGAAGCCATTAATTGTCCTTTCTGAACAACTTGTGAATTTTTCTTTAACTATAAGCAATACAGGTTCTCTATAAAGTAAGTGCCATACGGTGGTATTTATGTGACGTTAAAATTGATATTTGGTAGAAATTACACTCAAAACGGGCTATATTCTTGACTTGCGGGCAGTTTTAACATAATAGGTATGGGAGCGATTTGTGTCCCCGTAGCTCAATTGGATAGAGCGTTGGCCTCCGGAGCCAGAGGTTGTGCGTTCGAGTCGCACCGGGGATAGTTTAGTAAACTTCTCAGAAACAAATAAAGTCTAAGGGTTAGGAAGGATTTGCAAGGAAAGACAAGGTCTGTTTTTAACACAATAGTATTGTCTTTCAGATTTAGTTTAGTTGTTTTATAACGCTATTAAATCCTTTTCCTTCGAGTCATTTGTTGATACGTTTGGCAAGCTGGTCTTTACCAGGCGTTAGTGTTGCGCGGTGCAGTGTAATTTCCTTTTGAACTTCTGTGATGACCTCCGGGTGGTCTTTGGATATATCGTATTTTTCAGAAGGGTCGTGGCCAAGATGGTAAAGTAATGGGGGGTTGTGATGTTTTTCTTTACCTGGGCGATAGGCCGGCTTTGTTATAAAGTGCGCTTTATATGGTCCTTTGCGAACGGCATACAGTTTCGCACCGTTATAATAAAACATGGTCTTTCGCGGACTCGGTCCGGTTCCGAAAATGGCAGGTGACAGGTCCAGTCCATCGACTACGCGGTCGTTTGGAATTTCAGCGCCCGCCAGCGTCAGAATAGTCGTATAAATATCCATAGTCGAGCCGATATCATTCACTACCGCAGGCCTGATTTTACCCGGCCACCACATAATGCAGGGCTCCCGCATACCGCCTTCGAAGGTACAGCCTTTACCTTCCCTAAGCGGGCCGGCCGAGCCGCCGTGCTCGTTATAGGTAAGCCACGGCCCATTGTCCGAAGTAAAGACAACAAACGTATTTTCCGCCAGACCTTCGCGGCGCAGTGTCTTAAGTATCTGTCCGACGCCCCAGTCAATCTCTTCAACCACATCGCCGTACAAACCGCGCAGACTTTTACCTTTGTGCTCCTCGGAAACAAATAAGGGGACATGAGGAAGGTTATGCGCCAGGTAGAGAAAGAAGGGTTTGTTTTTATTTTTTTGTATAAACTTAATTGCCTCTTCGTTGTAGCGCTTCGTAATCGTATTTTGGTCGGTAGGACGTTCTATAACTTTTTCATCGAGCATAAGCGGGACGTTGAAGTAATCAATCTTGGGCTCGAGAAAAGCCTGGTGTCCCTCACCACCGACGCGGTCCATATCGTTACTGTACGGAATACCGAAATACGAATCGAAGCCGTTATTCGTCGGCAGAAACTGCGGCAGATGTCCGAGATGCCATTTTCCGATGCAGGCGGAAGTGTAGCCGACGGTCTTGAGCGCCTCGGCAATGGTAATTTCACTTTGCGGCAATCCGCTCGCCGAATCAGGAAACAGCACGCGCCGCACGTTGCTGCACATTCCGCTGCGGATCGGCAGTCTTCCCGTCAGCAGTGCCGCCCGGCTCGGTGTGCAGACCGATGCACCGGCGTAGAAGTTCGTCCATTTCTGTCCCTCGGCCGCCATATTATCCAGCTCAGTCGTGCGAATCGTCGGATGGCCGAAGCAGGTTAAATCGCCGTAGCCCAAATCATCACAAAATATAACGATAAAGTTCGGCTTTTTCTTCTTACCCTTGCCCACACCCAATCCGCTGGCACTAACATAATCAGGTATAGCCAACGAAACAGCACCTGCACTTAGAATTTTAATGAATTGGCGTCGGTTAATTACGGCTTTCATAAGAGGATTCCTTAACTGGTTGTTATATTTATTAAGTATAACTTTCTATAATAATATACGCCTGTGAATAGTCTTGCAAGTGTGTCGTTATTATCGCTCCGGCTACCGTGTCCCAGCCAAACGAAAGTTGGGTACTAAAATAGTCAGGCCGTTGAAGTAGATACGAAATGACCTCAGAGATTGAATCTTCAGCGAAATTGATTCAGTTTTTATCAGCGTTCGGGGACCGCCGGGACGGCTTAACTTAAGATGATGGTTAAGGCAAAATTACTGTCCGGGCCTATTCAGATCAAGAATCGTTTTTATAACCCGTTTGAAGTCTGAAACTCCCATTTTTGAGTCTATTGCGGGAATTGCCGGCTGAGGTTATAATACTCCCCAACAACAACTTTTTCATTTTAATACGGTTGACATATTGTCCTTCATATTTGAGGAAGTATGTGGCATAGAAACGAAATATAAGATACATCTGGTATTTAGAGTGGCATTTTTACGAAAGGCTTAATTGAAAGCTTTAATTTATACTAAACCATACTGTTTTGAATATTCAGAATTTCCAGATCCTGTGCCGGCTGATGATGAAGTGTTGATTCGTGTCAAGGCCTGCGGGATTTGTGGTTCGGATGTTCAGGGCTTCACGGGTAAGACCGGCAGAAGGATTCCTCCTTTAATTATGGGCCATGAGGCCGCGGGCATTATTGAGGAAGTGGGTTGTAACGTTAAAGGTTTTAAGAAGGGCGACAGAGTTTGCTTCGATTCGACTGTATATTGCATTAAATGTGAAGCCTGCAGGAAAGGATTGTATAATCGATGTAAAACCCGGCAGGTATTAGGGGTTTCCACACCAGAATTTAAAAGACATGGTGCATTTGCCGAATATGTTGCAGTGCCGTATTGGATTGCCTCAAAAATTCCGGATAATATGTCGTTTGTTAATTCGGCCTTATTAGAGCCGGTGTCAATAGGTATGCACGCCGCGAACAGAACGCCTATGTTGCCTGATGATACTGTTGTAGTTATTGGAGCAGGGACAATTGGCCTTTTTATTTTGCAGGCCTGCAGTCTAAGAGGAGCGGCCAGGATTATCGTTGTTGATATAAATGAGTTTCGACTCGATGTGGCCAAAAGACTGGGGGCCGATATTATTATCAATCCTCTTAAATCCAACCTGAGAGAAATGGTTTTCGCTGAGACACAGGATAAAGGGGCGAATGTTACTTTCGAGGCGGTTGGATTCGCGCAGACTTTCAAGGATGCTGTTTCAGTAACTAAGACCGGGGGGTATCTTGTTGCTGTCGGTAATTTGGAAAAGGTTGCTGAATTCGATTTGCAGGAGTTGGTTGCGCGGGAGCTTACTTTTACAGGTTCTTATGCGAGTTCGGTAGAGTTTCGTGATTGTATCGATTTGGTGGCTGCTGGAAGTATTAATGTGGAGCCGTTAATCAGCGATGTTTTGCCGCTGGAAGATGGGCCAGCTGCTTTTGAGCGATTGCTTAAGGCCGAAGAGAATTTGCTGAAAATCGTTTTGGAACCGTAAAATCCGAGGAAATGAAGATGCAGGATCTTTTTAATCTTTCCGGCAAAGTGGCAATTGTAACAGGAACCAGTCGTGGTTTGGGCCAGTATTTTGCGCGGGCGCTTGCCAAAGCCGGGGCTGATTTGGTTATTACCAGCAGGGAATTATCGAGATTGACTGAATTTAAGCAGGAAATAGAATCTCTGGGAAGAAAGGCATTGGCGGTGCAACTGGATGTGCTTTCGCAAAGTGATATCGAGGATATGGTTCAGGCGGCTATCAAAGAGTATGGAAAGATTGATATTTTAGTTAATAACGCCGGATTGAATATTAGAAATCCGAGCGTTAAATTTTCCTCGCAAGATTGGGACACTGTGTTAGATACGAATCTGAAGGGCAGTTTTTTTTGTGCTCAGGCGGTTGCTAAAGAGATGATAAAACAAAACTATGGCAGGATAATTAATATTGGTTCCTGCACATGTGTTTTCGGTATGGAAGGTATCGCGCCTTATACGGCGAGCCGAGGGGGTATTTTGTCTATGACCAGGAGCCTGGCGGTGGAGTGGGGTAGATTTGGAATTACGGTCAATGTTCTGGCTCCAGGCTGGTTTAAGACGGCACAAAATGCGGTTCTTTATGAGAATAAAGACTGGGTAAATTATATTACTGAGCGTATTCCTATAAATCGTCCCGGCCAGCCGAATGACCTCGATGGGACGGTTGTTTTCTTAGCATCGGAAGCATCGGCATACATCACAGGCCAGATAATTTTAGTAGATGGTGGATTTACTACGGGTGCAACAAGGGCGATTACCTGAACGTAGTTTTATTAAAGTATTTTATCCTCCAACCTGTCATTGACATCAGCACTTGTGGGTTTTAGAATCTTGAGATTGTGATATGCACGTAAGGAGACAGATATGGATTTGAGAGGCGTCGTTCTTGCCGGCGGTACAGGCTCACGGCTTATGCCGTTGACTAAGATTACGAATAAGCATCTTCTGCCGGTTGGGCAAAAACCAATGATATATTACCCCATTGAGAAACTAATCTCGATAGGTATCGATGAGATTTTGATTGTAACCGGCGTCGAGCACATGGGCGATGTTGTTAGTCTTCTGGGCTCGGGGAAAGACTTTGGCTGTCGATTTACATACAAGGTTCAGGACCAGGCGGGCGGAATTGCCCAGGCTTTAGCGTTAGCTGAAAATTTTGCGCAAGGTGAACCGTTGGCGGTTATTCTTGGTGATAATATCTTTCAAAGTAATCTCAAGTGCTATGCCGAGAAATTCATTGCCCAAAAGACCGGTGCAAGGATACTATTGAAACAAGTGCCTCATCCGCAACGCTTCGGTGTTGCCGAGATTTCCGGCGATAAAGTAATTAGTATTGAAGAAAAACCCGAGAAGCCCAGGTCGGAGTATGCAGTAACCGGCATATATTTTTATGACGCCGAGGTTTTTGATATCATACGGTCATTAAAGCCGTCAGCTCGCGGTGAGTTTGAAATTACTCACGTTAATGAGGCTTATATTGAAAAGGGCCGGTTGGCCTATGACATTCTCGACGGGTGGTGGACTGATGCAGGGACGTTCGAGTCGCTTAATAAGGCAAATGAGTTAGTCGTGAATGAGCCTCCACAATGACAAAGAAGATGGCTGAAGGTACAGTTGCAATTCTTGGCGGCAGAGGGATGCTTGGCACGGATCTGGCGAAAGTCTGTAGAGAGGAAGGTTTTGGCACGGAAGTGTTTGATTTGCCGGAGTTCGATATTACAAACGATGAGCAGTTAAAGGAAGTTTTGGATAAATCAAAAATAATTGTCAACTGTGCAGCCTTTACCAATGTCGATGGAGCTGAGAGTGAAGCCGAGTTGGCATATCAGATCAACGCGGAGGCGGTAGGGCGGCTTGGTGTTTTAACGAAAGAAGCAGACGTAAAGTTGATTCATATCAGTACGGATTTTGTTTTCGATGGCAGATTAAATAGACCTTATTTAGAGACTGATTCCGCTAATCCTATAAATACATACGGCCAAACCAAACTGGCCGGTGAGCGGCTTTTGGCTCAAAGTGGATGCAATCATTGTATAATTCGTGTCCAGTGGACATACGGTTCAGGGGGCAATAACTTTGTGACCAAGCTGGTACAAAA
>JASFVS010000194.1:0-6225 GCA_050049715.1 Phycisphaerales bacterium | reverse complement strand
GAGATTACAGCCGCCTCTTACTGATACGGATGTGCAATCTCTGAAAGCGGGTGACCAGGTCCTTATCACAGGTGAAATCTATACCGCTCGTGATATGGCACATAAAAGATTATGCGAAGCTATAGAGAGTGAACAAAAGCTTCCATTCCCGCTTGAAGGTGCGATTATTTATTTCGTTGGCCCTACACCTGCCCGGCCGGGGAAGGTAATCGGTGCCGCAGGTCCGACGACTTCGTCGAGAATGGATTCGTTCAGCCCTAAGCTGCTTGCCGGAGGTCTTAAGGCGATGCTTGGAAAGGGATATCGGAGCGACGAGGTCAGAGATGCACTAAAAAAATATGTGGCAGTCCATTTTTCTACTATTGGTGGAGCTGGTGCACTATTAAACAAGCATATCGTTACGGCGGAAGTAATAGCCTATGAAGATTTAGGGACTGAAGCCATAAGGAAATTACAGGTAGTCGATTTTCCTGTTGTTGTTGCGTATGACTGCTATGGAAACAGCATCTATAAATAAGGAGTTATTTAATTGAAAGTCGCTTTACTGGGTCTCCTACAGTCGGGCAAGAGTACTATCTTTTCCGCCGTCAGCGGTAAGGCCGTTCCGCCAATTGGCTCGACGGCTATTGAGGAAGCTATTGTTCCTGTTCCGGATGAAAGAATCGATTGGCTGACCGACCTTCACAAACCTAAAAAAACAACTTATGCTACGGTTGACTGCCTTGACCTGCCGGGCTTTAATTTTACTGATGACCATGGCAGAGCCGCCGCCAGAAGAATGATTAGCCAGATAAGAACAGTTGATATGCTTGTATGGGTGGTCAGGGCATTTGAAAATCCGTCGGTTCCGCCTTATAGAAACAGTGTGAACCCGGCGAGAGATTTGTCGGAATTGAAGACGGAGCTTTTACTTGCTGATTTGGAGCTTGTGGCCACTCGCATTGGAAATCTCGAGAAGCAGGTTCATAAGCCGACCAAAACCCAGGCAAAAGATAAAGCCGAATTGGTCTTGCAAAAAAAATTGCAGCAGGCAATAGAATCGGAAAAGCCAATTAGTTCTGCCGTTGAGACTGAAGAAGAACGTGAGATGATTAAATCGCTCGGATTTCTGACCTTGAAGCCGGTGACAATTGCAGTAAATGTTGATGAGGACAAATTGGATGAAAAATTCGATTTCGGCGATGAGATTGATAGTGCTGTGCCTGTTATATCAATTTGTGCAAAGATTGAGCACGAGCTGGCACAACTGGATGCGGAAAGCAGGGCCGAATTCGCAGCCGACCTGGGGCTGACAGAATCAGCGACGAGCAAATTTGTCCGGAGCTGCTATTCCGCACTCGGCCTGATAAGCTTTTTGACCATAGGTTCGGATGAGGTTCGAGCCTGGCCCATAAAACAAGGCACAATAGCGCATGATGCAGCAGGAAAGGTACACACGGATATTAAAAGGGGATTTATAAGGGCCGAGACGTTTGCATTCGATGAGCTTAAAGCCCATGGCGAGGAAAAAGCCCTGAAAGCGGCCGGTAAAATCAGGCTCGAAGGAAAAGAATACGTTGTTCAGGATGGCGATGTTATTAATTTCAGATTTAATGTTTAGGTAGGTATGATTCGAAGGCGATATCTGTGAACCGGTTCTTAAAGCTATTCCTTCCAGCATCGATAGTGATATCAGCGGTGGTTTTTGTCTTATTCCGTATAAGTGGCAAAAATCCGGATGCTTTAGAGACTTACACTTATAAAATTGTCAATACTTTTCCTCACGACCCGAAGGCTTTCACACAGGGCCTTGTTTTCGAAGATGGTTTTCTGTACGAAGGAACGGGACGATACGGGCAATCGGGATTGCGCAGGGTTGAATTAGAAACGGGCGATGTACATCAAATGCATGAACTGTCGTCTGAATTCTTTGGTGAAGGCATTACTGTTTATGGGGAGCATATCATTCAGTTAACTTATCGAGAGAACGTTGGCTTTGTTTACGATAAAAATACTTTTCAGTTACTGCGTCAATTCGATTACCCGATGGAGGGTTGGGGTATTACATACGACGGCAGGCATTTGATAGCGAGTGATGGTACATCGATTTTGCATTTTTTGGACCCCGAAACGTTCGAGCAGGTAAGCCGTATCAGAGTGTTCGACCGCGATGTCCCTGTGTGGGGTCTTAATGAGCTTGAGTATGTCGAAGGCCAAATCTATGCCAATGTCTGGCCAACTGAACGCATCGCCAGGATTGCACCTGATACCGGCAAGGTGATAGGTTGGATAAATTTGAAAGGTATCTTGCCCCGAAGAGACCAGGTCGAATATGTTGATGTTCTTAACGGCATTGCTTACGATGAAACAAACGGCCGATTATTTATAACCGGAAAATATTGGCCTAAACTTTTTGAAATAGAACTCGTTTCTACAAAGTAGTTCTGGTAGAAAATATAAATATTTGTTATAAGGACAGGTTATTCTGGTTTTGTAGTAAATAAGACTCACATTGAATTACCAGCCTGCAAGAGCAGGCATTTTTCCGAAGAGAGTTTATGAAAGCAATTTTACTGACAGGTTTGAATCAAATGGAACTGGCTGATGTGCCGGAACCGAGCATACGAAAAGAGACAGATGTCCTGTTAAAAATTGAAAAAGTGGGTATTTGTGGTTCCGATGTGCACTATTACGAAACAGGTAAAATCGGTGTGCAGGTTGTCGAATATCCTTTCATAATAGGTCATGAATGCAGTGCTACGGTTGAGGCGGTTGGCGGCTCGGTTACCCGCGTCAAAGCCGGTGGCCAGGTTGTTGTTGAGCCCGCCGCACCGTGCCATCAGTGTGACCAATGCGCTCAGGGTAGAGAGAACACCTGTTATAACGTGCGTTTTCTTGGCACACCTGGTCAGGGTGGCGGCTGCCTGTGTGAATATCTCGTTATGCCGGAAGAATGCTGCTTTCCAACTAATGGCGAAATTACACTCGAACAGGCGGCTTTATGCGAACCACTGTCCATAGGCTTCTATGCCGTTAAAAGGGCCGGCTTGCCGGAAAATGTCGATGTGGCGATTCTCGGCGCGGGGCCGATTGGTTTAAGCTGTTTACTTAACCTTAAGGCTCAAAGTGTGAAAACTTGTTATGTAACAGATAAAATTGATGGACGAGTGGAAGGAGCGAAAAAAGGTGGTGCAACCTGGGCCGGCAATCCGGATAAACAGGATATTGTGAAAGAAATTCTGCAGCGGCAACCTTTTGGCGTGGACATTGTTTTTGAATGTGCCGGCCAGCAGGAAGCGATAGATCAGGCGGTGGAAGTGCTCAAGCCGGGTGGAAAACTGATGATTATAGGCAGCCCCCGTACGGAAAGAATCTCTTTCGAAATCAGCAGAATACGTAGGAAGGAAATCACCATTATTAATGTCAGAAGGCAGAATAAATGTGTCCAGCCTGTCATCGACTTGGTGGCTTCAGGTAAAATCAATGCCGATTTTATGATAACCCATCATTTTCCATTCGAACAGACACAGAAAGCATTCGACCTGGTCGCTGGTTATCATGACGGTGTTATCAAAGCTATGGTAAGTATATAGATTTACAAAGTAAGTGCATGGAGATTAAACTTAATGAATTGGCTTAATTTGGAGGGAAAAGTAGCAATCGTTACCGGCGGGGCCTGTGGTATTGGCAGAGCTGTATGTGAAGGATTAGCCGAAGTGGGAGTATCGATTGTTGTGGCTGATGTTAACACAGAGGCTGCTCAAAAGACCGCTGAAGAATTGAAGGCGAAATCCGGCAATAATTGTATTGCCGTAACCACTGATGTAACAAACAAAGCAAGCGTTGATGCCGTGGTTACAGAAACTCTTAATGCTTTTGGCAGGATTGACGTATTAGTAAATAATGCGGGGATTCTCATCCCGCGTTTGCTTGTTGACCCCGCTGGAAAAGAGGAAATAACCGAACAGATTTGGGAAAAGATGGTATCCATAAATCAAAAGGGGTACTTTTTATGCGCACAGGCGGTTGCCCGGATTATGATTGAATCCGGCAAGGGTGGTGTTATTATCAATATGACTTCTGAGTCCGGCCTGGAGGGTTCTGAAGGCCAGAGTGTTTATGCGGCTACTAAAGCCGCAATATATTCCCTTACACGTTCATGGGCAAAGGAACTTGGCAAACATAATATCAAGGTTGTTGGCATAGCTCCGGGGATTGTCGAAGCGACCGACCTGCGCTCCGAGGATTATGAACGTGCCGTGGCCTACACACGTGGAATCACCATTGAGCAGCTGCGCGAAAAGTATAAGACGGCTGCCATACCTTTAGGAAGAAGTTGCAAGCTTACCGAGATTGCCGACACCGTGTGCTTTTTAGCATCAGAACGCAGCAGTTATATTCATGGCACTGTCATTAATGTCTCAGGTGGCAAGAGCAGGGCCTGAGATGTAATCATCGTTATAAGGTAATGATTAGAGCTATGAAAAAGGCAAGTATTATCAGCATCGGCAATGAGCTTCTAACCGGCCGGACGGATACTAATACGGCCTACCTAAGCAGCGAGCTACTTACAATCGGTGTGCCGGTTGTAAGCTCTTATACAGTCGGCGATGATATAGAAGCAATTGTGCGTTCATTCGATTTAGCGAGTGCCGATGCGGAAGTTATCCTGGTTACGGGTGGACTCGGACCAACGGATGATGATTTGACCCGTCAGGCGTTCGCCAAGTTCCTTGGGACCGAATTACAATTACAGGATGAGCTGTTACATCATATTCAGGATTTTTTCACCGAGCGAAATTTGGAAATGCCTGAAAAGAATAAGATTCAGGCGTATATACCGGCCGGCGCAAGAGCATTAACCAATAATATCGGTACGGCGCCGGGCATTATGGCTGAAGTCAACGGCAAATTGCTTTTTGCTCTGCCCGGTGTGCCTCCGGAAATGAAGCGAATGTTCGCAGAGTCGGTATCTCCAGAGCTTCAACGATTCGTCGGCGCTCAGGCGGTAGTAGTGCGAAAACTAAGATGCTTTGGGGCTGGTGAATCTGCGATTGCTGAGAAACTTGGTTCGGTTTCTAATAGAGGTAGAAATCCACTAATCAACTACACTGCCGGACATGGAATTATTACCTTGCATATTATTGCTATTGCGAAAAATGAAGAAAAAGCGTGTCTAATGGTCGAAAAAGACGAGAAATTTCTGCGTGATAAGCTCGGAGAGCTGGTCTATGGAACAGATGAACAGACCTTGGCCGAAGTTGTGGGTAGAGAGTTGGCTCGTCAAGAGAAGACAATTGCTATAGCTGAATCCTGCACAGGTGGTACTGTAGCAAAGATGCTGACGGATATTCCCGGGGCGAGTGAATATTTCAGGTACGGCTGGATTACTTACAGTAATTCCGCCAAGACCAGTGAGCTTAATGTAAATCCTGATTTAATTGAAAAATACGGGGCTGTCAGTGAGCAGGTCGCCGAAGCTATGGCCAGAGGCGCCAGAAAAAAGGCCGGAGCAGATTTTGCAATTGGTATAACCGGCATAGCCGGACCAACCGGCGGAACCGAACAAAAACCCGTAGGACTGGTATATATCAGTGTGGACTCCAGCAATTTTAGTGAAACTAAACGTTGTCTTTTATATCGGAATAGACAATTCACACGACTTCGAGCGGCACAAACTGCCCTGAATATGCTTCGTTTAAAATTGAACATTTGACTAACAGTAGTGAAATTGTTATAATAGACACCGCAGGGGGAAGCAGGATTACCTAAAGAGTATGGCGAAAAAACGAAAACATTTAGGTGAAATACTTTACAAAGCAGGGCTTGTAAAAAAGCAGGCTCTAATCGATGCTATCAAAACTTCGAAGACCAGCAATAAACGGCTCGGCCAGGTATTGATTGAGCTCGGCCTGATAAATGAAGACATTTTGGCAAAAGTAATTGCAAAACAGTTTGGATTACAATATGTGAATCTGGACAAAGTTGATATCCCGCCTGATGCAGCCAAGTTGATACCAGAAGACCTTATGAAAAGGCATAATGTTCTGCCTTATGGTATGGATAATGGCAAATTGAAGGTGATTATCAGCGATCCGTTGGACCTGGAAATGATGGACGCAATTCGATTTCGCTTAAACACGGAATTGGAGTGTTATGTTGCCAATCCAACGAAGATTCGCTCTTATATCCAGGATACTTCCGACCAGGAAAGAAAAGAAGAAAGTGACAGGCTCAGACATAGCA
>JASFVS010000193.1:0-6248 GCA_050049715.1 Phycisphaerales bacterium | reverse complement strand
TCACTAAAATTAAACCGATATATATTATCCTTGTGGTTTTGGTTGAGATGAGACTGCTTAGGAAAATAACGAAACCGACGCCCAGGATAATTAAAATCCACGGACTTCCGAGGTCTTTGAGCAAATGAAGCACTAAGGATATAACTGCTGTTGCGATTAAGGCAATAATGCCGAAATTACGAAGCTCTTTATGCTCAGGATGCCAGTTTATTTCAATTAATGACATTTTTAGTCGTTCCTATTTGTGTAACAGCTTAATCTAATTCGAATTGAGCTTTATATTCGTCTATTTCATGTTGTCTGGCCTGTGGTTGCTCATCTTTGTAAAGCAGTTGGTTTTCCAAAACCAAAACGTCCATATTTGTCGCCATAAAACACCGGTAAGCATGTTCCGGCGAGCAGACAATAGGTTCGCCGCGAACGTTAAAACTGGTATTGATAATCACCGGACATCCGGTCTTTTCCTTAAACCGCTCCATCAGCCGATGAAGCTTCGGGTGACGCTCAGTATCGACAGTCTGGACGCGTGCCGAGTAATCAACGTGAGTGATAGCCGGTACGATACTTCGTTTGATTTTTAATCTATCCAGCCCTTTCATGGATTGAATCGGTTGTTGAAGCGGCAGGCGTTTGTCTTGCTGCACAGAGGAAACCAACAGCATATAGGGGCTGTCCTGTCCATCTTTTATTTCGAAAAAGTCATTCATATTTTCTCGCAGCACGCAAGGCGCGAAGGGGCGGAAAGATTCGCGGAACTTGATTTTACGGTTCATTATTGACTGCATTTTCTCGCTGCGGGCGTCACCGATAATGCTGCGGTTTCCCAAGGCTCTGGGACCAAATTCCATCCGTCCCTGAAACATGCCGATTACTTTTCCATCGTTTATAAGGTCGGCCACTTTGTCAAATAGTTGTTCGGTGTCATCGAATGAATGATATTTTGCGTTGACTGATTTTAGAAAATGCTTAATTTGCTCATTGCTGTATGATGGTCCTAAGAGCGATGCCTGCTGTTTATCTCTGCCATTGACTTTACGGTCATTGTCCAGCAATTGATACCAGACAAACAGGGCGGCTCCGAGTGCTCCGCCGGCGTCACCGGCTGCGGGCTGTATCCAGATGTTCTCGAAAGGTCCTTCACGCAGAATCCGGCCGTTACCTACACAGTTCAGGGCCACGCCGCCCCCTAACACCAGATTTTTCATGCCTGTCGATTGATGTGTGTATCTAGCGGCCCGAAGCATTATCTCTTCTGTAACCAACTGGATAGAAGCTGCGACATCCATTTCGCGCTGGGTCAGGGTGGATTCCGGTTTGCGTGCGGGACCATCGAAAAGTTTTTCGAATTTCCTGTTAATCATTACAGTGTCATAACAATAGGGAAAATAAGACAAGTCCAAACGAAAAGAGCCGTCTTCCTTCAAATCCAGCAGCTTATCCATTATGACATCGTAATATTTAGGCTCTCCGTACGGTGCCAGCCCCATCAATTTGTATTCACCTGAATTCACGCGGAAGCCGGTGAAGTACGTAAAGGCGGAATATAGCAGACCCAAGGAATGAGGAAAGTGCATTACATGCGTCAGTTCAACTTTGTTTTTTCTGCCAATACCAAAGCTTCCGGTCGCCCATTCGCCGACTCCATCCAGAGTTAGAATGGCGGCTTCATCAAACGGGGATGGGAAAAACGCGCTTGCGGCGTGGGATTCATGGTGTTCGGTAAAAACATAATTTCTCTTATTTTTATTGTTTAAGGCTTTATCCATTTCACGGGGTAAATGGAGTTTTTGGCGAAGCCATAACGGCAGGCCCATCAGGAACTGTTTAAATCCCCGTGGGGCGTAACCAATATAGGTTTCGAGCAGCCTTTCGAATTTCCGCAGCGGTTTTTCGTAAAAGACAATATAATCGAGCTGTTTGGCGGTAAGCCCTCCGGTTTGAAGACAATACTCAACCGCGTTCGATGGGAACTGGCTGTCGTGTTTTTTCCTCGTGAAGCGTTCCTCCTGTGCTGCGGCGATAATTTCACCATCGCGTACGAGCGCTGCAGCACTGTCGTGATAGTAGGCCGATATTCCCAAAATATTCATACTGCTATATCCGTTCCAATTACTTCCTGCATTAAATCCTAATGACCAAGGGACGATTATAAGTTATATCGGTAGAAATGTAAAAACCAATAGAATATCGCTCCAATCGCGTGAGAAAAAACGTTTTTTTCTGTGAAAAACGCTTTTTTGAATTAAAATTTGGTTTACACTTGCAATTTCAGCGCAAAATTATATATTTGTTGGCTTTGGTGAGATAGAATCTCGCCTGATAATTAAGTATTGAACAGGAGTACATTGAATGTCGAGAGTTTGTCATTTTACCGGTAAGCGAACAGTGGCGGGCAGAAGTATAGCCCGTCGTGGTAAGGCTAAATACCTTGGTGGTGTCGGTAAGAAAGTTACCGGTATTACTAAAAGGAAGTTTAAACCGAATATACAAAAAGTTCGGGCTATTGTTGATGGTAAGGTTTGTAGAATCAAGGTTTCAGCTAAAGCTATTCGTATGGGTCTTATCCAAAAGCCTCCCAAGCGAGATTACAAGCCCGCCGAGAAGGCCGCTAACTGACGTAAGCGTTTTCTAAAGAGGATTTTCTTTGCAGCGGGGCGAATTATGCCTCGCTTTTTCTTTTAATGGGGCTGTTAAATGGCTGAGAAAATCGACAAAGAACAGGTTGAGAAGGTCGCTAAATTATCACGATTGGAACTGAGCAAAGACGAGGTAGAAGAATTTACCGGGCAATTAAGTGCAATCCTTGGATATGTGGAAAAAATGAACGAGCTCGACACTACAAATGTTGAGCCGTTGGCACATTGTTTACCTATTAGCAATGTTTTTCGTGAAGATAAGGTCAAGGATTCGCTCGGAACCGAAAAGGTATTGTCTAATGCCCCACAGCGAGACGAAGGATTTTTCAAAGTGCCTAAAATTCTCGATGATGGTTCCGGAGCGTAAGATTATGTATTAAATATATTGAATCGAGGTGTTTTGAAATGAAGGCGAATTACTTAATATGTTTGATGTTTATTACTTTGTTGTTCACTGGTTGTGCACAGATGGAGAAAAGTGAAATGAATTCTGTTCCGGTTCAGCCTGGCGGTCAAAGCTCGCATATATTTGAAAAAACGATAGTCAAAAATTTAAGCTGTGATTATTTACTTTTTTTGCCGGAAGACTATGGTAAAGAAGAGAAGCAATGGCCTTTGATGATGTTTCTGCATGGTGCAGGTGAACGCGGAAGTGATTTAAATAAAGTAAAAGTACACGGCCCACCGAAGATAGTCGAATATAAAAAGGATTTTCCTTTTATTGTTATTTCTCCGCAGTGTCCCGAGGATGATTGGTGGCCCGAGAAGAGTGAAGTGTTAATAAACCTTCTGGATGATATTGTGGCGCAATATGATGTAGATACTGAAAGGATTTATCTTACCGGTTTAAGTATGGGTGGATTCGGAACATGGGCCCTGGCCTATAAATATCCCGAACGGTTTGCCGCTATCGCGCCCATTTGTGGCGGCGGCGGGCGCTTTATGGCTTATAAACTTAAGGATATGCCGGTTTGGGTTTTTCACGGGGCAAAGGATAAAGTTGTTCCCCTTAAAGAGTCTGAAGATATGGTTGATGCGATAAGGGAATACGGAGGAAGTGCCAAATTGACCGTCTATCCCGAAGCCGGACATGATTCATGGACGGAAACGTACGATAATCAGGAACTTTACGAGTGGTTTCTCGAATATCGAAAAAATGTTGAGGAAAAGTGAGATGAGTACTGAGGAAAATTTCTGGGATGAAAAAGAAATAAAAAATTGGTCTGACGTAAAGGAATTGGAGGAAGTATTATTTCCCCCTCGGCGAGATTCAGAAAAAACTGATCAACAAAATTCAAAAAAACCTAAAAAAAAATGGGTGTTTCGGGCTGAAAAAGTTGACCAAGAACTTAAAACAAATCTTGAAGAAAAATTTGATCTGAATGGTGTTACGGATGGGGATGAAAAAAGAAAAGAAGAAAGAGGAATTATCAGAAGATTTCAACGAAAAGCAGCTCTTTATCTTGAACGCGAGCCGGACAAGGATGACATTCTCGAATGGCTTGCGATAATGAGACATCATGAAGCACCAACAAGGCTGTTGGATTGGACATATTCATTTTATATTGCGGTATATTTTGCTCTAGCTAAAAACAAGGAGGGTGTTGTATGGGCTTTGGATGCCTCAACGATAAACACACCGAAACCTATTAAAGAGAAGATTAAAAATAGAGAGAGCTACCAAAGATATGAATATCTCGAGAAATATTTTCAAGAAAAGTCTGACATATTGGGTATCCGAAAAGAAGGTGATAAACTAATTGACCTTGCGATAGCTTCTTATCTTATCGAGCATCAATTTCCGTGTGTTTATCCGGTCAATCCCTTTAGGTCGAATAAAAGACTATCTGTACAACAAGGATTATTTCTTATGCCAGGGGATATTACAAAGTCTTTTGCGGAAAATCTTATAGAGACTTTCGGAGATTTTGAGGAAACAAGGAAACATCTGTGGAGGATAAGAATTACACCTGATACAGAAGACAGAAATGAAATTTTAGAGAAACTAAAGGATATGAATATAAGCAATGAGGCATTGTTTCCAGGATTGGATGGTTTTGCAAAGTCGGTTGGGGAGGGTCTGGCTTATCCGAGAAAACTGGAAAATACATAAAGATATTAATACTAAATGATTGCTAATGGAAGAGCTGAGTGTAATAGAATTGCGTGGTAAGATTGCAGCCGGTGAAATAAGCTCTGTCGAAGCGGCTAAAAGTATTTTTGAACGGATAGACAGACTCGAGCCGGTCATCGGAGCGTACCTCAGCACTTATAGGGATATGGCGCTGAAAACGGCTGCGGATGTTGACCGTCGAATTGCCGCCAATGAGCGGGTAGGTCAGCTGGCTGGTGTGCCTGTTGCGGTCAAAGATAATATGTGCACCACTTTCGGGGCTACGACCTGCGCTTCAAAGATATTAGAAAATTTCCACGCGCCTTATAATGCTACAGTTATTGAAAAGCTGCTCGCCGCCGATGCTGTTATAGTCGGCAAAGCGAATATGGATGAGTTTGCAATGGGTTCGAGTACGGAGAATTCCGGTTTAAAGCAAACTGTCAATCCATGGGATACTTCTCGTGTTCCCGGTGGAAGCAGCGGGGGGGCTACTGCCGCTGTGGCGGCGCGGTTATGTTTTGCGGCGCTGGGCTCTGATACAGGTGGCTCAATTCGACAACCCGCCAGCTTTTGTGGAGTTGTGGGCTTAAAGCCGACATACGGCCGAGTTTCCCGATTCGGATTGGTTGCTTTTGGTTCAAGCCTGGACCAGATTGGACCTGTAACACGGACGGTGGCTGATACGGCGTTGATGATGAATGTGATAGCTGGTCATGACCCTGCCGACAGTACAAGTATTGATGGAAATATAGCTCCAGTATGTGATTATCTTGAAAAGCTCGACGAGCCTGTTGAGAAGCCCAAAATAGGGATAGTGTCCGAATGTACTTCCGGTGCCGATGGACAGGTACAAAAGGCATTAAATGAGGCGATAAATGAGTACAGAAAGCTTGGGGCCGAAATTATTGAAATAGAAATGCCTCATCTGGATTATGCCGTTGCCTCTTATTATGTGATAGCTACTGCTGAGGCGTCGAGCAATCTGGCTCGTTACGATGGTGTGCATTATGGTCATCGCAGTCAGAAGGCTGAAGATTATATCGAGGTATATTCCAAGTCACGTGCAGAGGCTTTCGGCACCGAGGTCAAAAGGCGAATAATGCTTGGGACATACGCGCTGTCGAGTGGCTATTATGATGCGTATTATCTGAAGGCGTTAAAGGTGAGGAATTTAATTCGGACCGATTTTACCAATGCTTTTGAAAAGTGTGATTGTATTATGATGCCTGTTTCTCCGACGACGGCTTTCAAAATCGGTGAAAAGGTCAATGACCCTCTGACGATGTATCTTTCAGATATTTATACGATAGCAGTTAATTTAGCCGGCATTCCCGGAATTAGTATTCCTTGTGGTTTCGATTCTGATAATTTGCCAATCGGCCTTCAGATACTTGCACCGGCTTTCGGTGAAGAGAAATTACTTCGAATAGCGAGAATGTTCGAGAGACAGACAGACTGGCATACGAAAAAACCACCGAATTATTAAATGATAGAAA
>JASFVS010000008.1:0-22212 GCA_050049715.1 Phycisphaerales bacterium | reverse complement strand
TACCAGCAATGGACGATGACGACCTCCGCCGCGGCGTTCCAACCTGCCATAAAGCCTTTGATGAAGCGACGGCCATTCTGGCCGGCGATGCCCTTTTAACGCTCGCATTCGAGATTCTGGCCAAAGAGATTGGCGAGCCAACCGTTGCAGTAAAGCTGATTAGCCGGCTGGCACAGGATGCCGGGGCGGACGGCATGGTTGGCGGGCAAATAGCGGATTTGACGGCGGAGAGCGGCAAGGGAACTGAAGAATTGCTGGAATATATCCATACCAACAAGACCGCCAAGATGTTCCGCTGTGCCGCTGCAATGGGCGCAATCTGCGGCGGGGCGGACGAAGAACAATTGCAAAGGCTCTGCGAATACGGCCTGAAAATTGGCCTGGGTTTCCAGATAGCCGACGATATTCTCGATGTCAGCGCATCCAGCGAGCAATTAGGCAAGACGGCCGGTAAAGATGTAAAAGCCGCCAAGTGCACTTACCCGGCAGTGGTGGGATTTGAAAAAGCGAAAGGGCTGGAAAAGAAGCTGGCCGACGAGGCGGTGGCTGTTCTGGAGCCGTTCGGCAAAAAAGCCTACACCCTGCGTCAGTTAGCACTTGCACTTCTTCGAAGAACAAAATAATCAAAAATTTTTCAAATATTTTTTACGCGCCGAGTAATGGTTATCGGTCAAAGCTTTCACACCTGTTATTTTTTAAAAAACTATATATCAGTATTGATAAGTTTAGTGCCGAAACGCGCTGAAAAAAGGCGCAAACCTGCTCAAAGTTTTAAGTAAATTTAGGTAATTTCCCCCCTGTCTTTCACTCATTTTTGTCTAACGATTCGGTTAAGGAAAAAATTTCACCTGTGCCGATGAAAAATAAAAAGACTTATGGGGTTTGTATATGGAAGTATGTATTTGTCCTCTGATAGCGGTACGTATGTTTTTTACGGTATCGGTTTATCGTATCGCTGGGGGTATGACAGACGAATTTGCGTTTGAACCGATACGTAAGGACGGTTTACTCAAAAAAATTCATTCACCAATGAGGATCCGGCCGCCGCCTATGACGGTCTATGAACTCAAACGTATTTTGTGTTAAAATTAGTATTTTGTTAACGAACCAACGGGCCATAAGCTTCTCGCTTACGGCCTTTTTTTATCTGTCTGGGGGGCTTCAATAATTTTTACACTTTGTTTATTATTTTTCCTTCCTCCGCCGTACCGTTTGGAGTTTATCCGGCCTTAGACGGATCTGGTCGTCCTTTCGTCTCATTAAAAACCTTTTTGATTGTACTTTCCGTCCTGAATTGCTATAGTGGAAGACATTATATTTCAACATAACTGGGTTTTGGCTACAATTACCTGCACATTTGTTTGAAAATATGTCAGACACGGAAGTTTGCCTATGGCGGAAACGTCAAGTATTGACAAACGTATATCGCCTGCCTCGCAGTCTCGTCTCGCCGAAGTGTCGTCGAAGACGGAGGCGTTAACGAAGCCGGTCGAACCGGCTGAAATTTACTCGGCTTTAGACGAGACGGAGCGGAGTGACCGGGTTTTAAGTAAAAATTTAATGGGTAAATTATTAGAGCAAATCAACAGCCCGGCGGACATCAGGAAACTGCCTGTGCCGCAGCTAAAGGAGCTGGCGGAGGAAATTCGCCAGCTAATCCTCAAATCGGTCAGCAAAACCGGCGGACATTTGGCAAGCAATCTCGGCGTAGTGGAATTGACATTGGCATTGCACCACGTCTTTGACTTCAAAAAGGACAAGCTGCTGTGGGACGTCGGCCATCAGTGCTATACGCATAAAATCATTACCGGCCGGAAAGATAAATTCGAGCACCTTCGTCACCCTGAAGGCATAAGCGGCTTTCCCAACCCTGCCGAAAGCGAATATGACCAGTTCGCGGTCGGACACGCCGGGACTTCAATTGCTACCGCCATCGGAATGGCGATAGGTCTGTCTCAGCAGAAGAAAAACGATAAAGTTGTTGCGGTCGTGGGCGATGCCAGTATCGTTAACGGCATCTCTTTCGAGGCGCTGAATAATCTCGGCCTCGTCAAAAGGCAATTGCTAATCGTACTCAACGATAACTCGATGGCGATAGATGCCACTGTCGGGGCGATGGCAAAGTATTTTTCCAAAATCCGGCTCAGCCAAACCTACGAGGATTTACGCAAGACCACCAAAAATATACTGGAGCATATGCCTGTTATAGGCAAGAGCGTCGAGGAGGCGATTGAGAGAATCAAAAAGAGCATCAGAATGACCCTGCCGGCCAGTCAGATGTTCGAGAGTTTGAATATCCCGTACTTTGGGCCGGTCGATGGCCATGATATAAGCTCCCTTATACAATTGTTCGAGGAGCTGGCCGAGCTTAATCACCCGGCAATTCTTCATGTATATACAAAGAAAGGCAAGGGCTTCCAGCCGGCACATCAAGGCCCAAGTAAATTCCATTCGACCGGCCCATTTAAAATAAACGGAGATGTTGTTGAATCGACTTCGGTTCCGAAAAGGCAGAGCTTTACCAACGCATTCGGTGAGCACCTGACAGAGCTGGCTGAAACGGACGGTAAGATTATAGCTATCACTTCTGCAATGTGCGACGGCACAGGTCTGGTCAATTTCCGCAAAAAGTTCCCCGGGCGTTTCTACGATGTCGGCATCGCGGAAAGCGCCGCTGTGGATATTGCAGCAGGCCTGGCAAGCAGCGGCCTGCGGCCGGTGGTCTGCATATATTCGACCTTTTTACAGCGAAGCTTCGACCAGATATTCCAGGAAGTGGCTTTACAGAATCTGCCGGTAATTTTCTGCATCGACAGGGCCGGGATGGTCGGAACGGACGGGCCGACGCATCACGGTTTAATGGACATCGGTTTTTTGCGTATGATGCCGAACTTGGTCCTGACGGCGCCTGCAAATGCGCTCGAAATGAGGCTGGCTTTAGAATTTGCTCTTGAGCAGAACAATCCTGTTGTTGTCAGGTATCCGAAAGATTCGGTTCCGGAACAAAAGTTCGTCAAAGCCGCCTGCTCCCGGCCGTACAAGCTTGGTAAAAGCGTAACTGTTAAGAGGTCAAAAGATTCCAGCATTGCAATTGTCAGCTATGGTAGCATCTTGACGGAAGCACTGAAAGCAGCTGCATTATTGGCCGAAGAAGGCATTGCAGTCGATGTGATTAACGGCCGATTTGCCGCACCTGTCGATAAAAAGATTATCTACCTGCTGGACAAGGGAAAGGGGATAATTACTGTAGAGGACCACGCTAATGCCTGCGGTTTCGGCTCGGCCGTGCTCGAATCGGCCGCATCGGGGGGATATTCACAAAAAACCATCCGTGCACTCGGAGTACCACGAAGATTTATAAAACACGATTATCGGCCACGTCAGCTTATGGAGGCCGGTATAAATGCCGATAAGATAGTAGAAACGGCCAAAGAAATGATACGTCGTGTTTAGTTATACCGGTTGTATGAGATAAATGCCGCCTCGTTTTGTACCTGTAATCGCATCTGTGCCTGTGAAAACGCGGATACAGTCGTGGGGGCGAGCGGGAAAAGAGCTATGGGATCTCTGCCAAAATTAGTGATTTTCGGCGACCCGAAAAAGAATGGGGTCCGCGAGGCCATAGAGGAATTTACCGCCTTCGCAAAGGAAAAGTCCGAAATTGTGGCAAGTTGCAATATAACGGACTGCCGGGAAGATATTTTGCAGAAATGCGATTTTGCGGTGGTTTTCGGCGGTGATGGAAGCATTATCTCCACCGCAAGAAATGTTAGTGAAGCGGGCGTACCGGTAATAGGCGTTAACGTCGGCAAGCTTGGTTACCTGGCCGAGTTCAGTGTCGAGGAGCTGAAGAATTTTTTCTACAGCGTCCTGAAAGGTGTAACCACAATAGAAAAACGAATGATGCTTAGTTGCAAAGTTTTCGGCCCGGCGTTCGGAAGGAAACTTAAAGAGAAATTCAGCTCGGCCGCTATAAATGATGTTTTCATTACCGCCGGCCCGCCTTTCAGAACAATCGAGCTGAAAATATCGGTGGACAGCCAGCCGCTCGCCGGTTGTGTCAGTGACGGTCTGATAATTTCCACGCCGACTGGCTCAACCGCCTACAATCTCTCTTCGGGAGGCCCTATAGTGTCGCCGAAGATGAATGCGATAGTTATTACGCCGATATGTCCTCATTCGCTGAGCTTTCGGCCGATTGTTATAGACGCCAAAAGTACGGTGGAGGTTGTAGGTCTGAGGGTGAATGAAGGCACTACTGTTTCTATCGATGGGCAGGTTTCGTTGAAGCTGTCAATTAATGATGTCGTAAAAGTTCAAAGGCAGGCCAGTGATTTCCTGATAGTGAATAATCCGCTTCGCAGTCAGTGGGACACGCTTGCCAAAAAACTTGGCTGGGCCGAGACGCCGAAATATAAATAAGGCCCGGATGTTTAATTTGAAAAAGCTATAGTAACGAATGTTTTTGCGGAAAGGGAGGCATTAACATTATGAAGAACCGTCTGTTTATTTTAGTCATGGCGGCGGTGGTCTTTGTCTTTACAACCACTGGCCGGCCGGTAGAGAACTATGCAGCACAAAATCCCGCCGGTTCGGGCACAGTTCCCGTAAGCAGTTTCTACAACAGCCTGACGGGAACGCCGAATCCAATTGATACCAGCGCTAATCTGGTGATTACCGGCAACGTTCGCCGCGGCGGACACTTCCGCGCTGCCGTACCTTACGAATCGGCCACGAATTTCGGGGCCGGCCTTGGCTCGTCGTCGCTCAGCTCTTTTCTGAGAGATTCCGCCGGTCCGGAAGATTTCGGACGGTATGCCGGCGGCTACGGTGTTCAGCCGTATTATTTGCAGTCGAGAACGGTGGCTACGACAAGGCCCGGCTATTCCGGCGTGTTCAGACCTTCGGATACGAGTTTTAATAATCGTACGCTTCCGGGCACAAACTTTATCGGAACAAGCGGGGCAACATACGGCCGGCAGCAAACTTTCCCAGGCTGGCATACTTACACTCAGCCGAATAATTCACAGGAGTCGTTAGACACGGCATTGCAGGGGATGGACGCATTTGCGCAAAGGCCGAAAATCGTAAACAGCATACGGGAGCTGCTGATGCTTACCCGGTCGAAAGAGACGTCGCTTACGACCCAGGACCAAAGACTACAGACGCAAGACCAAAAATCAAAGACTCCTGACTTGATACTTCAGATGCAGGATGCAAAATTGAAGGCGCAGGACACGAAACTTCAGAGCCGCAGACAGCAGGAGCGGGCTGACGGTGACAAACAAGACGTATATGATTGGGTGATTATGCCCGAACAGGCCGAGCCGCTTCAAAGCGATAGCAGCTTAGAACAGAAGGAAAAGGCTGAATCCGAACAGCGTACTGTCCCGCCGATGTACCGGATGAATTCATTCCTGTCTGATTCGGCGCGTAAACGAAATGACGTTATGGAGCAGTTGAGGCAGCAAATTGATACTTTGCGCAGGACCATTGAGGCGCGTATAAAAGCCGAGGTGGAGGAATCCGGCCGGAAAGGTCTGGCCGGGATGGAAGCGTATGAAGATTATCGCCGGGTGGCTGGGTTTGATAAGACCGAGTCGGGTGACATTAACGAATCAGGCAAAGGTGATTTTGAATTCTTGCGAACACAGAGCGAGGATTATCACAGCAGAATCATTCCTTTGGAGGAGCTTAACAAATTTTCGAAGGCCAAGATATCCTCGATGGCAAAAGAAATCAGAGGCGAGATCAGCCCCGAATCTTTTGCGCAGACCAAGTTCGAACAGCACGTTCGTGCGGCGGAAAATTATCTTAAGGCCGGCAGGTATTATCGCGCCGCCGACAGTTATTCTCTGGCGTCCATTTATAAAATGAGCGACCCATCGTGTCTTGCCGGCAGGGCACACGCCCTGTTTGCCGCCGGCGAGTATGTCAGCAGCGCGCTGTTTCTTTCCCGGGCGCTCGAGCTTGCCCCGGAATATATTTATACCGACATCGACCTTGTGACTATGCTGGGCGGCGTCGAAAGATTTGAAACCAAGCTCGCGAATGCCAGGCGATGGTTGAGCGAGAACGACTCAGGTAGACTGCAGTTCCTCTTGGCCTATGTCTATTACCGAACGGGCCGGTTACGGCAGGCCAAACGTGCCGTCGCTGTAGCCAGCCAAAAAATGCCCGACTCGATGGCCGTGGAGATTGTCCGCAAAGCTATCGCAATGCGATAAGCAGCGCTGTAAAAAGCAAGACCTGCCGCTGCGGCCATTGCTTCTGCTGAAGCTTTAATAAACGTGCGCCGATTGATACCGGCTCGTCTGTTGTTCTTACTTATATTTAGCTCCTCCACGATTATACTTCTTTCAGATTTACTTTTCTGTCTTTATCTTCTTACGAGTCATTTCTATTCCTGCCTCTTTCTCCATGATATTCTGGAATCTCCTGCCGCTTATGGTATGATCGGCAACGAGCTTACCCTTGTACAGCAGGCCGGCTACGGCATAAGGCCACGGTGCGTTCTGGGCTTGCCTGTAGCTTTTATACTCAACTATCCTCGGTTTTATTCCGTATCTGTCTCTTGCTATTTCGGTAATATCGTTGACCATTTTCGCATTATGAGGGCATTGGCCGGAGGTTATAATCGTAAGACCTCTGTCGAATTTCTTTCGCTTCTTATCCCACTGGCCCTTAAAGCTCGGTGTCGTAGCGGATTTCTTAAATTTCTTCACAAGCAGTGAAAAATCCGGAAGTGCCTTCTCAACCTCCTCGAACCCGTTCTTGAGGAACAATTCCTTTCCAGCCATCCAGGTGCCCTCGCGTGTTACGACTGCCACACCATTCATATTTGCCTTCTTGGCATCTTTCATACACTCCTTAATAAGGAGTGTGCCATAACCTCTGCCCTTGCACCTCGCTTGCATATATATGCAGTGAATGAACATGTAATCCTGAGCGTTCACAGCCCTCCATGCACGTTCACCTGGCACGTACTCGATATACCCTGCGAGACCATCGTCTGGTGTGTTGAGCATCTTCACCTTCAAACCTTCGGACATGCGTTTCTTTATCCACTGGAACTTGTGTCGGTAGCCCTCTTTGCTCGGATCTTTGTGCCCACACAACGGGACTTTTCCCGCGTCCTTCGGTGCCATCTCGACTATCTGGACTTTTGACTTGGCTTTGTTAGATGTCTTCATAAACTTGTCCTCCGTTCTACTTCCATCTTCCTCTCAAGATTCCGGAAGGCGGTAGTTGATAGGCATGATCCCCACTGCCACCAGCCCAATCACCGCACTATTCTGCCTGTTCCACATAGCACTGCTTCTGAACGCTACCTACATAATAATAGAGCCATTTCCTGGTAGGAGCAACAGAGTTATTGCCCGGCTTGACAATATCACAATTTATGATAACCTGCTTTAAAATTTTTTGCACAACCTATAGAACTAATATTTTTCTTCTTCCAGTCTTTTAAGCAGCACATGCGGTATCTTTTAAAATCATCGCGGCAGCGATTCCTCAACTCCGTAGGTCCGGCTTTCCTTAGACGGATTGCCTTTTTATTTTTAACTTTTTACTTCCTTTCTTTGTGAATTCCCCCCTATCGATTCTCCTGTTGCTCATCCGGATAATTTTCGTTATAATCCTCAATCATATAAACTAAATTGCTTCGACTTCAGCTAAGGAGAAACTCAAAATGGGCGATAAGGGAAAGAAAGATAAAGGCAAAAGGGAGCACCAGAAAAAGGCCAAGCTTAATCTAAAGGAAAAGCGAAAACTGAAAAAAGAAAAGAAGAATAAGTAAGTACGCCGTGTTTTTCACGGCGGACGCTAAATGAAAAGCTTACGCTGCCCGGCTGCTTATTTATTAAAAGATTGTTTGACAAAGCCCAATAATGTGGTAAGATAGAAGCGCAAAAGATTAGAGACTCTTTGAGCTGCAAAGGAAGATAACTAACCTTTGCGGCTTTTTTTTCGTTCGTCACTCTCATTTAGAGGAGTAACTATGGCAAAATCACTAAAAACCTCACCTGATAACAGGATATGCGCGTTCCCCGGCTGCAAGCAAGTCTTGAGTATCTATAACCATCAGACATACTGTCATGTACATCGTGAAGAGATGGCCGAGAAGCATAAGCTCAAGAATGCATATCATCATTTTTCAGGAAACAAATAATAGTTTGTATGATGGGGCTTGCTTGGCTCGGCGTAGCGCAAGCGAAAATGGCCCCCACCAATTAACTAATTCTCTTCATCCCGAGCGCGCCTTAAGGCATCCCTCACGGGACTTAGGGAAAGCGGAAACCCCTTAGGGGAGTTATAATTAATCATTTAAAAGCTGGCCCCCCGCCCTTCTAATAATATCTGTCTTTTAATTTCGTTCCAATAATTGCAGCCACAATCAAAACACCCACACCGATAAGTATCCAGCCAAAAGTGCTCAATAAAAGCATATTAAGTCTCCTTTCTGTTCCTCTGTCTTGTTTATAACCCAATTTATAATTAAAGTCACAATCAAAACTCTAACTCTTATTGTTTTTGCTCGTCTTCTTTTCTTCGTCCAATTTTTTGAGCAGTTTCTTGATCTCTTTACTCATAGGCGTAAATTTCCCCGCCGGGCCGCCTGAGGTGAATAAAACCGCAAAGCGCGTCACCAATGCACCGAGTAAAACATAGCCCAGAATCACCTGAACGCCGAGTAATATATGGCCCCAGAAACTTTGAGCTTTTGCATACATATCTCCGAAGCCTAACGTCGTCTGCGTTACGACAGAAAAGTAAAGCGCTCGTAAAGGAACAAGCCACTCCTGAACATTGACTCCCTTCTGGTCAACAAAAAGATTTTCCACTATCCCTGGCTCGGCCAGGCGCCCCCAATAGTAATAGATATTTGCAAACGCTAACGCCAGTACAAAAAACAAAAGAATGATTCGCCATGTGAGAAGACCGTAGTCTGATAGAAACCAAAAGGGCCTGACAAATATCCATTTTACAGGTACTAAAGGAGCCGATATGATTTTTGTAAACAAGTTGCGACTCCAGAGTCGAATGTACCAAAGACTCCAGTTGCTTTTACGAATATTGTATTCTAAAAGTTGTTTTATTTGTGGCTGTATACGTGCTGAACCAGGCCAACGCCGGCGAAGTCGGTATAGTTTTTCTCTCTTATCCCTCTTTTATTAACTTTACAGCCCCACAGAAGTGTCTCCCCATCGACGATTGCCTTGCGGCAATTTGTTCCTTGAAGAAAAGCATCACTAAAGTCAGCTCCACGAAGATACGCTCCATCAAGATTGGCATTTTCCAGGTGAGCTTCAAAAAAGCAAGCCTTTTCCAGATGGGCATACCCACAGTCTGCTTTCTCCATGTGGGCTTTCCAAAGAATGGCTCCTTCCAGATGAGCATCCCAGAGGTCGGCATTTTTCAGATAGGCTCCTGAAAGGAAAGCATTTTCCAAGTGGACTTTTTTCAGATAGGCACCCCTAAGGTTAGCTTCATCTAGCGAAATATCTTCATCCGGATTTTCCTTACGCCACTGATTCCATTTCTTTATTCCTTTCTCTCCCTCTTTTGAACACTCTACGAGCATATCGTACTGCTCCCGGCTGAATTTTCGTTCCGGCTGCTTCTCCCGCGACCCCGATTGACCTTCATTTTCCGCCATAGTGTGATCTCCAGCTATATCTCAAATAAAACAAAAGAATTATAGCATATATCCAACACCACGAAAAAGACTAACTTTGCCAATCCAGGAATGAGAAAATAGATGAGGGAAGCCTCGGTGAGATAAGCTTCACTATTCCACAGGATAAACTCACGGTGTAAACCGTGTAGCACAAAATGGGGGAAAAGTCAAGAAGAATCGAAAATGTTTGCCAAAAGCGTGGAGGGGTAAATTTAAAAATAAAATTTTTACCAAAAATTTTAATCGCTAATGCACAGGCACTTAGCGATTTTATTTTTTTGAAAATTGTGAAAATTTTTGCCAAACGTGCAGGGGTCCTCCAATAGTGGGGGAGGGGGATAGAGGGCGGAAATATGATTGACGATGGATGAGGGACGATGGACGAACGGAGGAAAATATAAAGTCGAGATGCAAAGTTAAGGAGGTTGGTAATGGAGAATGGGGGGCTGTTGCTTTTTTTACGACGGAACGTCAGCGAGAAGAAGTACGGCAGAATCGGCGCGAAAGAGCATGGAGAGGATTACAGGTTGATAGTTTTAACGCAGGGTAAGTATGCTATTGTGGATGCAGAGGATTACGAACGGCTCAGCCGGCATAAGTGGTGTGCCGGGAAATCTAAATATACTTTTTATGCGCATCGAGGCGTTACCGGAGGGACGATTAAGATGCACAGGGAGATTATGCACGCGCCGAAAGGAATGGTGTGCGACCATAAGAACCATAACGGGCTCGATAACCGTAAGAGCAATCTTCGGGTGTGTACGAGCGCACAAAACCAGTACAATAAGAAGGCCAAAGAGGGATGCTCGTCGAGATATAAGGGTGTGGTTCGGAGGGGTAATTATAAAAGATGGCGCGCCCGAATCGGCTTTAACCGAAAGCGGATACATATTGGTGATTTTAAAAGTGAGAAAGAGGCTGCGACGGCATACGATGATAAGGCGGTGGAGCTTTTCGGAGAATTTGCCTGTCTTAACTTCCCGGAGAGAATGGAGTTTAAGAAATGGATACGAAAGATAATCTGGGCGACGTGATTTCGTTGCTCGTGAAGCGTATCTCGTAAAGAAAAGCGAGAAATCTGTCGTAAAGCATCCTGTGGACTAAATTCTAATCCTTTATCCCATTCGACTAATGAGTTTGACCGGAGTTTACTTACACGGTATAATGAATGGCCTACCGAGTTGATATAATATGAGAAAATAAATAGTGAGGAACAAAATGAAAACGCAGCCAATCAAAAACACCTTAAAGTTATCGTTGATTATTGTCGCAGTAATAACGGCCTTCTGCCGGGCCGTAGCGAATGAGGAAAATAAGGCCGACTATCCGATTTCGGCGGTCTCATTCACGAAGGTGAAATTAGCGGATGACTTCTGGTCCAAGCGTATCGAGACCAACAGGACCGTTACGATTCCGTTCGGCTTTAATAAATGCCGGGAGGAGGGCAGAATAAGGAATTTCGCCAAAGCGGGCGGCCTGATAGATGGAAAATACGAAGGCAAGATGCCTTTTGACGATACCGATGTCTATAAGATAATCGAAGGCGCTTCGTATTCCTTATCAATCCATCCGGACAGAAAGCTGGAAAAGTATATCGACGAGATACTCGAAAAAATTGCCGCCGCGCAGGAAGATGACGGCTACCTGTGCACGTGGAAGACGCTGGACCCAAAAAAAACGCCGGCTCAATGGGTAGAACCGGGCCCGCGATGGCATAATCTGGGCTCGAGCCATGAGCTATACAATGCCGGCCACATGTATGAGGCGGCCTTCGCACATTACAGAGCGACCGGCAAGAGAAACTTCTTAGACATCGCCCTGAAGAATGCGGACTTAATCGCCGAGACATTCGGCCCCGGCAAAAAGCTCGACGTTCCCGGCCATCAGATTATCGAGACCGGCCTGGTGAAACTGTACCGGGCGACGAAAGATGAAAAGTATCTCAATCTGGCGAAGTTCTTCTTGGACCAAAGAGGCAACGCCGAAGGCCATAAGCTTTACGGCGCGTACAGTCAGGACCATAAGCCGGTGACCGAGCAGGATGAGGCGGTAGGCCACGCCGTGCGCGCGGTCTATATGTACGCGGCGATGGCGGATATAGCGGGCATTATGAAAGACCCGGCCTATCTGGAAGCGACAAATAAAATCTGGGACAATGTGGTTTCGAAAAAAATATATATTACCGGCGGCATCGGTGCGAGACATCTGGGAGAGGCGTTCGGCGAAAATTACGAGCTGCCCAACAAGACGTCTTATAACGAAACATGTGCGGCTATCGGAAACGTTTACTGGAACCATCGAATGTTCCTGCTCAGCGGCGATGCCAAATATATCGATGTTCTGGAACGCACGCTTTACAACGGCATGATTTCAGGGGTCTCGCTGTCGGGTGATTTATTCTTCTATCCGAACTGCCTCGAGTCGGATGGTAAATACAAGTTTAACCAGGGCGCGCTGACCCGGCAGCCGTGGTTTGACTGCTCCTGCTGTCCTTCGAATGTTATCCGGTTCATCCCTTCGGTGCCGGATTATATCTTTGCCCATCGAGGCGATTCTTTATATGTGAATCTCTTTATAGCCGGCAAGGCCACTTTCGAGCTGGACAGGGCAAACGTTGTGATTAGCCAGATAACCGATTATCCGTGGGACGGGAAAGTGGCTATAAAAGTAGACCCTAAAACCAGTGCATGGTTCGCGCTCAATATCCGCATACCCGGCTGGGCGACGGGTGAGCCTTTGCCGGGCGGATTATATAGTTATCTGAACAGGAGCCGGGAGAGGTTCACGTTGAAATTGAACGGCAGAACAATCAGTGCCGGTATGAATAAGGGCTATGCCGTAATCGAGCGAAAGTGGTCGAAAGGGGATGTCATCGAATTGAATCTGCCCATGCCGGTTCGCAGGGTTATTGCGGATGAGAAAGTCGAAGACGATGTCAACAAAACGGCCCTTGTTCGCGGCCCAATTGTTTACTGTGCCGAATGGGTGGACAACGGTGGCAAAGTGCTCGATATGGTGATTCCCGATGACGCCCGGCTTCAGGCCGAGCGTAAAGATTTGTTCGGCGGCGTCATGGTAATAACAGGGGACGTATTAGATAAATCAGGCAATGAGAGAAAACTGCTGGCTATCCCTTACTACGCATGGTCACATCGTGGGCGGGGCGAGATGGCGGTCTGGCTGCCGCGTGTTTCGCGATGAGCGAATTAATGGGTTAATTGGAGGATTCCGTTCCGTCTTCCACAGGACGGCACCGTAAGACGTCCCCAAGCGGACCTGCGCCGAAAGCCGGACCTGCAATATTTCTGGATTTCCGTGGCGTAAGCCATCTCAGCGACTTATGCGGGAGCGACGGGTTGGCACGTAGCTGTTCCGGTGTTGATTTTTTCTATAAGGGCGGGCAGCTCAGAGATATGGTTTATTCGCCATGTGCTTTCGGGAGTTTTCTTTCCGGCGTTGGTGTAGGCGGTTTTGAGAACCGCCTGCATGCCGCATTTTATCGCGGGCTTTATGTCCTTATCGATGCGGTCGCCTACGTATAATATGTTTTCCATCGCCTCGTTGATTCTCTCGGCGGCAATTTTGAAAATCCTCAAGTCCGGTTTGCGGAAATTAAATTCGTAAGAGTAAATCCTGACTGTGAAAAAATCCAGTATGCCTTCCTGTTCAAGGTGTTTGTCTAAAGAGCAGCCGTTGATGAAAGTGTTGGAAATTATACCAAGCTTTAGGCCGGATTGTTTGATTGCGGCGAGGGTTTCTTTTATGTCCGGCTCGGTCGTGGCCATTTTCCTCAAAGGCTCGTACCAAAGCCAGGCGAACTGCCGCCATTGGTGCCTGTCGAGCCTGATGCCTTTTTTCGTGCCGAATCCTCTTAACAGAAGGAGGGAGTTGAAATCGTTCTTGGTAATGTTCGAGAGCAGGTGACGGGCGCGCATCGCAATCAGATTTCGCAAGAAGTAATAGTGGAAATTACCGGCGGGCTGGCTGTGGCTTTTAAGAAAATCGTATGATAGTCTGGCGCCTTGGCGATAAAGCCTTGCGGTGCGAACTTTACCGAAGTTCAGCAGGGTCTCACCAAGGTCAAACAGTACCGCTTTGATTTTTTTGTCCGGCATAATCTGTTGAATTTGCTGGTGTACTTGCGATTTACCTTGTGACTGACTTACTTTCTTAACGCCGGCGTGTCACCACCAAAGGCTTCCCGCACCCATTGATGCATTTCCTCGTCTGATATCATCGAGACCCTGTCGGCGGCATACTCGGCATCTATCTGGTCTTTTATCCTGGTTACGCGCGGGTCATGCTTGGGTATTGTAATCTCGTACCGAGTTTCTATCCAGTGTTTGATGCCGGCCGCTCCGGTCTTGTCGGTAATTGCCACGCCGACAGGGCGGTGAAGCAGCTTTTGGGTATCGAAGCAGTTGTATATTTCCTCGTTCTTTAGTAGGCCGTCTGCGTGGATGCCAGCACGCGTGACATTGAAGTCTCTTCCGGCCAACGGATAGTTATGTGGAATCTGAAGACCCAGTTCTTTTTGTGCATAATCGGCCAGTTCAGTTATCGCGGCGTAATTGACACCCTCGGTCATTCTTTTCAGTTGAGCGTGCTCGACTACCAGCGCTTCTAAGGGCGGATTACCGGTTCGCTCGCCGCAGCCGAATATCGCAGCGTTGGCGGCGCTGCACCCGTAAAGCCATGCCGTTGCGGCATTGACCTGAACTTTGTGCAAGTCGTTGTGGCCGTGCCATTCGAGATACTCTGACGGAACGCCGATTTTGCGGAGCCCGTGAATGAGTTTCGGTACACTGCGCGGCAGAGCAGAACCCGCCCAGGGCAGGCCGAAACCAAGCGTATCACAGAGGCGTATCTTGACCGGCTTGTCGTATTCTTTGGAGATTTTAATTAATGCAGCGGCGAAGGGAAGCACAAAACCTTCATAGTCGGCCCGTGTTATGTCCTCGAAGTGACATCGTGGAATGACACCACTGTCCAGAGCCGCTTTGACGATATCAAGATATCCCTCCATCGCCTGTGCCCGTGTTTTTCGCAGCTTCAGGAATATATGATAATCACTTGCCGAGGTGAGAATGCCCGTTTCGCTGAGACCCATTTGCGAGACCAGCTTAAAGTCGGCCGCGACAGCTCTTATCCAGCCTGTTATCTCGGGATACTTGTAGCCCCGCTCTTTGCAAAGCTCTACGGCTTCTCTGTCGCGTTGTGAATATAAAAAGAATTCGCACTGGCGAATTAGTCCGGTGCCGCCGTCTATCTCGTGCATTAAGTCATAGACTTTGAGGATTTGTTCCGGCTTATATGGCGGCCGGGCCTGCTGGCCGTCGCGAAACGTTGTATCGGTTATCCAAATCTTGTCCGGTATATCATATTTGATATGTTTATTGTCAAAGACTACTCTTGGAAATTCGGTGTATGGAAACATCTGGCGATACAGATTAGGTTTATCGACATTTGCAAGTTTTTTACTGGCCATTAATTATCTCCAAAATATCATTAGCCGGGGTTACTCCGACAGGTTATTTTATACCTTGTTGTTACAAGTATTGTTCGAGGTTCGAACCGTGATTCGCGAGATACGACAATAGCCGAGGTGGGATTCGAACCCACACGCCCATAATAGGCAGGGGATTTTAAGTCCCCAGCGTCTGCCATTCCGCCACTCGGCCGAACACAGTAAGTTAACGTATTTAGTAAAATTTTGCAAATTGTTTCCTTAAAAACTTACTATGGGCTCACATAAAATGAATCCGGGGGGACATACCTTAACTTCTTATCTGTGAAGGGTTTGATAGAATCTTCGATGAAAAGCGGATTGCCTTTCGAATTAGCCTTGGCAAAGGATAATTACAGGGTCCGGTGGAGGTTTTGTCCGGGTTTTCCTGCGTTATTGTTGGTAATGGCAGTAAAAAGTGCATTGGAAGTAGAAAAAAGTGGAAATCTCGCGTTTATTTTGGTAAAATAGGGCAAATGTAGATCTCAGGAATATTGTGAAAGTGGTCTAAGCTGGGGATTTCCGGTTCACGGTGAGTGTGATGAGAGACCTTATGCAATCAGCTTGGGGGTCTTATTTCCATCACTATAGAAAGGAGCAGGTACTAATGAAAAAACAAGGGCGGCACCTGTGGCATCTGTTGGCAACGGTCTTTGTGGTCGTTTTGTGGACAGTGCGGCCCGGTATGGGACTTGTAATCAGCGAGGTGATGTACCATCCGGTCGAGGATGGTGGCACAAACCAGGGGGCGGAGTCACTCCAGTTTATAGAATTGTATAACGACAGGGCGGTTTTCGAGGATATTAGCGGATTTGCATTCACGAACGGCGTTCAGTACGTTTTTGAGCCTGAGACAATCATCGGACCCAAATCATACCTCGTTGTGGCGTATGACCCGGCGGCCTTAGAAGCGGCGTATGGAATAACCGGTGTGCTTGGTCCGTTCTCGGGTCGGCTCAATAACGACGGCGAGCGTATAGAGCTGTCCAATGATAATGGTGAAATTGTTATTTCTTTCAGATACAATGATGCCAGGCCCTGGCCGGTCTCGCCTGATGGGACCGGGCACTCACTTATTCTCGCGCAGATGGGCGGCGACCCGGAGAAAGCATCAGCCTGGGCACCCAGCACTTATATAGGCGGTACTCCGGGAGGGCCGGACGAAATCCAGGCCGAACCTGAAGACCCGACCTTAGTGACCCTTGTGGACATAGGCCATTCCGGACGATATTTCAAGGGCACCAGGGAACCGTCACCCGACCGTAGCGGCCGGCCCACGACAGACTGGACGGAACCGGGATTCAACGATAATCCCGCTACGACCGCGTGGATTGAAGGCCCCAGCGGATACGGTTATAGTAATGACGCCGCTGAGCTTCAGTATGTTCGGACCGAGTTAAACGATATGCCGAACAACTATATTTCCTTATATGCCCGGCTCCGGTTTGATATAACAGCAGACCAGCTTAACTCGTTTACCCAGTTGCGGGCGGAGGTCCATTATGACGATGGTTTTGTGCTGTATTTGAACGGAACGCGCGTAGCGGACTCCGGGGAAATTTCCGGCAATCCGCCCCCATTCGACCAAAGCGGCGGCACTGCTACAGACCCGCCGGTTGCTAATGTGGATTTGAGCAGCCGGATAGGCTTGCTTGTTCCCGGCACAAACGTTCTGGCCATCCAGGGGCATAATGCGACGATATCCGGCAGTTCGGATTGCCTTGTAGGCCCTGTCCTTCGTGCGGTCATAGAAGCGCCTGAAAGCGCCGACGACCCCGCTACACGCGTTGTGATTAACGAACTGCTTGCGAACAGCGATGTGGCTCCAGGCACCGACTGGATAGAGTTGTATAATCCCGGGCCGTCCACGGTTGACCTGAGCAACGTTTATCTTAGTGACGACAGGCTTGATTTGCTGAAATACAAGATTCCGGATAGAATTGTTCTGGAACCGGGTGAGTTCTGGGCCGTAAGAGAGGGGACGGCGCCTGCAGGATTTCCTTTCGGGCTGAGTTTTTCCGGTGAAGCGGTTTATGTAACGGCGGCTACGGACGAGCCACAGCCTGTTCGTGTTTTGGATGCCGTGCGTTTTGGAACTTTAGAGCCGGAGATGACTTTCGGGCGGTTCCCGGACGGTTCCGACTATATGGGTATATTGAATTCAGCGACCTTTGGGCAATCCAACACCCAGCTGCTGGTTAACGATATCGTAATCAACGAGATAATGTATCACCACGGCGCACGCGAGGAACGCTATGAGTATATCGAGCTTTATAATAAGGGTGCGAGTACTATCAGCCTCAGCGGATGGGAATTGACAGACGGTGTTGGTTACACTTTCGATGACAGTATCGAAATACCGCCGGACTCGTATCTGGTTGTAGCCAAGGACCCGAATTTTCTCGGGACTGTTTACGATAATCTGGTTGTAGGAGAGAATTTGGTTGGGCCGTATTCAGGCGGCCTCGATGACCATAGTGAGCGTATCCGCTTGTCGTATCCGTTTGTGCATGGAGACCCGGACGCCGACGAGCCTGAAGTGCATATGGTTACTGCGGACGAAGTGACCTATTGCGATGGCGGGCGATGGCCGGTATGGGCCGACGGCCAGGGGGCAAGCCTGGAATTACGTGACCCGCGAAGCAATAATGATACACCCGACGCATGGGAGGCCAGTGACGAAAGCGGCAAGACCTCGTGGGAGCAATTCTCGTTAATCATCAGCACTAATGATTCCCGATACACTCACGACCGAATTACTGTTTTCGGTCTTATGCTGCTAAATCGGGGCGATGTGCTTATCGACGACCTTCAGCTGACTATCAACGGCTCGAATCGCCTGAGCAACAACGGCTTTGAGAACGGCCAGTCGGGCTGGCGGTTTCTTGGCAATCATGTCCAGTCTTTTGTAACTAATTCGGAATCCCGCTCAGGTTCAAGATGTTTGCATCTGATAGCGACCGGTCACGGCGACCCCGGGGCCAATCGTATCAACCAGTCGATTAGCGGTATAACCGCCGGAACAGTGACATTCCGCGGCTGGGCCCGATGGTTACGGGGAAGTAATTTTTTGCTTCTGCGGACTTCGCGGGAGCGTTCGCCTGTTCAGCCGCCGCGTCCGGCGCGTGCGTTCGAGCTGAATATGCCGTTAAACCTGGGCACGCCCGGTCTGCAAAACACAGCTTTTACGCCCAACCGCGGACCTGATATACTTGAGGTGCAACACTCGCCGGTTTTACCGACGCACGGCGAGCCGATAGTCGTAACCGCCCGTGTGACCGACAACGATGGCGTGGGGTCGGCCAGACTCTACTACAGGTCCGAGGGGAGCAATACATTCACTAACGTGCTTATGGCCGATAACGGGTCGGGCAATGATGCAATCGGTGGGGACGGTATCTTTACGGCTGCTATCCCGGGCGCTCCGAGTGGAACCATGCGTGCTTTTTATGTTGTAGCTAACGATGGTTCGGCATCGACGCGGTTTCCGACCAGACTGGAGAATACAGCCGATGTGCCCGAACGAACGTGTCTTGTTCGTGTGGGCGATTCGCTGCTGGGTACACGGTTTGCAAATTACCGTATATGGATGTCCGATGATGTCATCAACACTTTCAGGTCGCGCCCCAACCTGTCGAATGAGCTGCTTGACTGTACGTTCGTTTTCAATGATGAGGAGGTATTTTACAATGCCCGCATCCGCTATCGCGGCAGTCCGTTTATCCGCAGCGGCTTTGGCCGGGACCCACGTAACCGCTACGCCTACAGGATTGATTTCGGTTCGGACCAGAAGTTCCGAGGGCGAGAGGAAATCAATCTCGACAATACCGAAGGGGGCAACCGGGGCCCGCTCCAGGAGCGTGCATCGTATTGGTTCTATAAAAAAATAGGCCTGCATTACTCGATGCAGGAGTTCGTGCGTCCAATCATCAATGGCAGGACTCACGACGTTTATGAAGATGTGCAGAAAATCGACGGTGACTACATCAATAAATGGTTCCCGGAAGATAACGATGGTTACATTCATAAAATCGATGACTACTTCGAATATACGGCCGACGGCACGGGATACTCGAATCTCGATGAAGGGCTGAAGTATGATTCCAGACATCCGCTGCTTAAGGAAACCTACCGGTGGGGTTTCGAGAAGCGCTCGCAGCGCCAGGATGATAACTGGGACCATCTTTTGGATTTTGCCGTTGCATTTAATACATCTTCGAGCAGTCCGAATTATGAGGAAATGGTAGAGTCGGTCATAAATCCAGAGCAATTTGCCCGTGTTCTGGCGGTTCGCCATGCCGTCGGTGACTGGGACAGCTACGGGTATACCCGAGGGAAAAATAATTATTTCTATTACGCCAGCCAGGAGGACAAGTGGTACCTTCTGCCATGGGACATCGATTTCACACTCGGCTCCGGCGATGGAACCAGCACAAACCTGTTTACCGTCAATAGCGGCCAGTTCCCGGAGGTCGATCAGTTTCTTGACTATCCAAAATACCGGCGCATGTATTTGCAGGCGTTCGCGGATTTGATTTACGGCCCGTGGGATACGTCTTATGGAACGCAGAACACGCCGACGGAATTCGACAGATTTCTGGATGACGCCGCCGACGCTCTGATTGCCGATGGACAGGGTGATGGCCGGCGCAATGGAATCAAACAGTTCGTGCGGGGCCGACGCTCCTATATCCTGACACAGATTCCATCGCTGGTATTCGAGATAACGACCAATGACGGCGAGGATTTCTGTGCGTCTTCCCCCACGGTGACATTAGAGGGTGTTGCCCTGATAGGTATAGGGGGTATCTCGGTTAACGGAACGCAGGTGCCGGTGATTTTCTCCGGTGATAATGTGTTCGAGATAGAGGTTCCCTTAACGGAAGGTCATAATGTGATTGAGCTTCAGGGGCTTAACGGCATCGGAGAGCCGGTTAACGGGGCCACGGATTCCATTGAGATAGAACGGGTGCCGGCCTGCGAGGTTACTTCGGTAGTGCCCAGCTCTGTGCCCAACGATGGGACGGCACAATTAACTATTTTCGGAAGCGGCTTTATGGAAAGGTCGAGGACCTCGGTGACTCTGGCCAGTAATGTATCGGAAGAAATCGGCTTCGATGCCCTCTACGTTCAGAGTAACCAGGCGTTTGACCGGATTGATGCAGCGACACTGCTGCTGGATGACCCCACCCGCGGCGTCGGAGACGAAACGCATGCCGTTCATACGTGGATAAACTTCTTAAATACGGGTGACCAGGGGGAGTTTACCAACGACCAGACCTTCGCGGCGCCGTTCAACGGAGACCCTTCCAACTTCGCCGTGCGTTTTACCGGGTACATTTATGCTCCCTCGCCGGGCACGCGATACTTCGGCGTTAACAGCGATGACGGGTTCAGTTTGTGGATTGACGGCCGGCTTGTGGGTGAATATGCGAATGCCCGCGCGCCGGCGACGACAGATGTTAGTGGAAATCGCACTGCCGGTACGATGACCTTCAACTTCCCTGAGGAGGGGGCTTACTTCCTCGTCCTCGATTACTATGAAAACGGAGGAGGAGAGTCCATAGAGTTCTTCCAGACCAACTCTGTCGGTGGTGCTCGGCGATTGATTAACGTCAACTCCGAACTGGTTGTGTACCGGGACAATATTGCATGGATTGATGCGGATAATGTCAGGGTAGTGGATGATGACAGGATTCTCTGCAGCGTTAACGTGGTTGGTGCGGCGCCCGGTATGTGGAGCGTGATTGTAACGCCGGAGTGCGGCGAGGCCGCTCAGTGCCGTCTGGAAGATGCTTTGGAGATTGTCGCGGCACGTTAAAAATCGGCGTTAGGCGTAGCGAAAAAGAAATCGGGGTTTGAGTCGAGACAGAAAATTTGCGATTCGTTCTTTTGTCTGGGCCAGCATGATGTGGCGACTAAGTGCTTTTAGATGTTTGTCGTCAGCCGCTAATGAAAGTGCTTTCCTGATGTTTTTGGCGGCTTCATCCAATTTGCCAATCGTCATATAAGTATAAGCCGAATCCCTTAAGCTTGGAATATGCTCGCTGTTGATGTCGAGGGCGTGTGCGAAAAATTCTGCGGCGTCTCTATGCTTTCCCCTTAAGGCCCTCGCAGATCCGAGGTAGTAATAAGCATCGGCATTTGAAAAATCTATATCGACAGCCTGCAACAGGCAGTGTGTTGCATAGTCAAGCTCACCAATCCTCAGAAACATCGAACCCATGGAAATTAAAGTATCGGTATCCTCGGGTGATGTTTCCAGCTCCGAAACCAGATAAGCCCTTGCTTTTTGCTTTTTTTCTGACATCAACGCGTATTGTGCCAGTCTGTAGCAAGGTCCTGTAAGTGTATTGTCTTTTTGTAGTGCCTGATTGAAAAACTCGACTGCTTTCTCGTAATCGCCGTTGTTAAAAGCAATCTCTCCTAAATAAAACAAGGCGTGTGCGAAATCCGGGTCGAGTTCGAGTATTCTGTTAAATTTTTCTTTTGCTGATTCTATATTTCCGATTTCAAGCAGAAACAATCCGAAATCAAAGATAACGTCGATATCGCCCGGATTGAGGCGAAGTTCCATCAGGAGATGCTCTCTGCATGGCTCGAACTGGCCGTCCGACCAGTAAGCCTGGGCGATTCGGTAGTTAATTTGCGGATGGGTTGGCTCAAGTTCGGCGGTTCGCAGCCAGCAGCGAATGGCTTTTTTATACTGACCACGTGCAAAAAGGCTGTTACCGATATTGTAAAAACACAATCCACAATGCGGTTTTATCTGTTGAGCCAGGTAAAACATCTGCTCAGCTAAATCGTGCAGGCCCATTTCGGTGTAGGTAATGATTCTGTTGCAGTAACCCGGCTCAAAACCGGCGTCCAGCTCCTGGATAAGCTCGAAAGTTTCGATGGCCAAATCATATTGGCAGGTGCGGGTATAATCGACCGCCAGCGAATTTAATATCTCTAAATCGTTGGGATTCAGCTTCAGGGCGGTTTCGTATTCGGTTATCGCCTCCTCGAACCGGTTTATAGC
>JASFVS010000006.1:0-22514 GCA_050049715.1 Phycisphaerales bacterium | reverse complement strand
GCGGAAACTTCGTTCGCGGCAGAAAGTACGCTATCAGCACACCAAGTATGGCCGCAGGATTTACAACGTACCAGTCCTCGATAAAACCCAGATGAATCTTTAATCCCTCGTGCTCATCATTATGTATGCCTGCCTCTGCATGTTCTCCCTCGTGTTCATCCGCTCCCTCATCCGAATGATGGTGAACCGGCACCGCCACTCCTAAAATACTCTCACCAAAATACGGAAGCACACAATCGCTGATGGTCGCCACTCCGATTGCACCCACGTAACCAACTACAAGAACAGTAATGAACGACGCCTTTTTCTCATGCAGCGTGAACAGCGCCGCAGTAACCATTGCTGAGAGAACCACGTGGGCCGGATGAAACACCTGAAACAATCTGAGGTTTGTTTTCGTCCCAAGATTTTTAAACAGCAGCATACATCCAATACCCGTAAAAGCCCCGAACAGAGTAAATGGAGCGTGCTCTTTTATTTCCTTCAGGATAATCTTTATCCTTTCTTCCATCGATATACATCCCTTAAAAAAACTGTCAACATCTCTTGCAGTAATGAATAGTTTATCATATATACGAAAAATATGCAACTAAGTTGCATATTTTTTCTAATTTTTTCAAACACACTTCTTCTTGCATTCCATTGCTCTCAAATCTATAATGTTCGACTTAACTTAATCTGATACAATGAGTATTCTTTTATATTATCAACAAACAGGTAAAACAAATGAGTAATCAATCACCTGAAACAGGAAAAATCAGGATAAGTCGAGAATGGCTTCGCCGAAACGCCGTTAAAGCAATCATAATTTTCGCCGCGATAGTGGTCTTGACCATAATCTCGAAACTACCAAATCGAAAACAGGACACAACTCCTCCCGCAGAAACTCCGGTCAACGTTACAGTTATAAATGTCATCACGGAAGCTCAGCTTGCCGACGCATTCGACTTACCGGCGGTAGTTGAACCTAACCGTATCATTACGGTTTCCGCCGAGATAGCCGGCCAAATCGAACAGATCCCTCTTGAGGAAGGCTGCACGGTGAGCCCCGGAGACTTGCTCATCAAGCTCAATTCCGATCTTGTCCGTCCTGAGTTCGACATGGCCGAAGCCCAGGCCGAACGTGACCAGCTGGAGTACGAACGCATCGCTAATCTGGTCAAAGAAAACGCCACTCCCCAGCGCGACCTGGACGATGCCGCTACCCGGCTTACAATCAGTAAAGCAACCCTTGAAGAAGTGCGGGCCCGTCTGAACCGCACCCGCATAATCGCACCGACAAAAGGGATATTGAACGAACTGTTCGTCGAGGAAGGGGAGTACGTTCAGGCCGGCACAGCGGTCGCCGAACTCGTGGACACTGACACCGTTAAAGTGGTCGTGGAGGTACCCGAACGTGATATTGCATTTTTTACCATCGGTCGGGAGGCCAAGATTTTTGTGGATGTCAAGGGTAAAACAAACTCGCTGATGGGAACAATCACCTTCATTAGCGAGCTGGCTGATCCAAGAACCCGCTCAACGCGAGCGGAAATATCTCTAATCAACAAAGACCAGCTCCTTAGAAGTGGACAGATAGTCCGTGCCCGTCTGACACGCCGCATCTTGAAGGACGCAATCATGATTCCGCTGTTAGCCGTAATCCCCATGGAAAACAGCAAGGCTGTATACGTTGTCAATTCTGATAAGGCCAAGCGCAGGGAGGTTGAGCTTGGAATTATCAAGGGCGACCGTGTCCAGATTACGCACGGCTTGGAACCGGGTGATCGCTTGATTATTGATGGGAACCGTTTCGTCGCACCAGGCCAGAAAGTAAATGTTATATCAGACAACAAGTAGTTGCTATGCTCATCTCCAACGTATCCATTCAAAACCGAACCACAGTGGCTGTCCTTGGCTTCATCATTTGCTTGATGGGGGGCTACAGCTACATCTCATTGCCCCGTGAGGCGTTCCCTGACATCCCCATCCCTCACATCCTCGTCAACACGGTATATGAAGGTGTCTCGCCGGAGGACATTGAAACAACTGTCACGATGAAAATCGAGAAGGAGCTAAACGGCATCCGCGGCGTCAAGGAGATTCAATCCAGTAGCGCTGAAGGCCTTTCATTGATTGACGTAGAGTTCAATCCCGACGTGCCGACCGAGGTGGCGCTGCAGCGCGTTCGCGACCGTGTGGACATAGCCCAGGGAGAGCTGCCCACCGATGCGCAGGAACCTGTCATCAGTGAAATAAATTTTGCCGAACTTCCCATCATGCTCATCAGCATATCCGGAAACATATCACCTTTGCAGTTCAAAGATGTCGCCGATACCTTGCAGGACACTCTCGAGGCAGTACCCGGCGTGCTTAAGGTGGAGGTGCTGGGTGTGCTGGAACCTGAAATTAGACTGGAATTCGACCCTGACCGGCTCGCTTCATATAACCTGACTATCCCCGAGATTATGGCCTTGATTCCATCGGAAAACGTAAACATATCCGCCGGAGGCCTGGAAACACCCGGCACAAAGTTCAACATCCGCATACCGGCTGAGCTCGTAACTGCCGAAGAAGTTGACCACCTGCTGCTTACCGTTCGTGACGGCAAACCAATTTACCTGTCCGATGTCGCCAATGTCCGTGCCGCCTTCAAAGACCGCGTCAGCCTTTCCCGTCTAAACGGGACCGACAACGTAACTCTAAGCGTTCAGAAACGAGTTGGTACCAACGTAGTCCAACTCTCCGACTACATAAAGGCCGTCATCGACAAGGCACAGCAGCAAGCCCCAGGCACACTGAAATTTGATATTACATTCGATATGTCAAAGTATATACGTAACATCGTGGCGGACTTGGAAAATAATATTTGTGCCGCGCTTATCCTCGTAACATGCTTATTGCTGCTGTTCCTGGGCTGGCGTTCCGCTACCATCGTAGCTATGATTATACCCCTCAGCATGCTTATCACCTTCTTCCTCGTCCAGATGCTCGGATTCACGCTTAACATGGTCGTGCTGTTCAGTCTGGTACTTGTTTTAGGCATGCTCGTGGATAATGCCATCGTAATTGTGGAGAACATCTACCGCCACATCCAGCTTGGCTACAGTCGACTCGAAGCTGCGAAGCTCGGCGCCGGCGAGGTCGCCTGGCCGGTCATCACATCAACATTCACAACAGTAGGCGCATTTCTGCCGCTGATGTTCTGGCCGGGGATAATGGGAGATTTTATGAAATATCTTCCAATCACACTGTCCCTCGGTCTGCTTTCATCGCTCTTTGTCGCGCTCGTATTCAGCCCGACAATATGCTCAGTCTTTGCCGGTCAATCGGCGCAGTCTCACCGCAGAGACCATTGGTTTATTAGTGGCTATCGGCGCATCCAGGAAACCGGGCTGCAACATCCAGGTACAACCTTATTCCTCGCTTTCTGTCTTTTATTCGGCATGGTCACTCTGTACGGAAAGATTGGTAAAGGAACCGAATTTTTCCCCGAGGGTGACCCGGAACGGGCATACATCGACTTGCGCACACCGCAGGGTACTAACATCTACGAAACGGACCGCATCATACGCCTCATCGAGCAGCGTATGGAACCTTATAAGCCATATCTTAAACACATGGTCACGAACGTAGGCTCCTCATCCGGTGGTGGTAATGACCTTATAGCCAGTGCCGGCGGCCCGCATCTGGCTAACATCGGCCTTATCTTTTACGACTTCACCGAACGCGAGCGTCCTTCTACGGAAATAATCGCCGAAATCAGGAAACTCATCGCCGACATCCCCGGCGCCGAAATCAAGGTCGAAAAGGAAGAGGACGGCCCGCCGACAGGTGCGCCCGTCACCGTTCGCATAATCGGAGAGGACTTCAAAACACTCGAGCGGCTTAGCAGTCAGGCATATCAATACATTGCCGGCGTACCTAACATCGTCAATCTTCGCAGCGACCTGGAAGCCACCCGGCCGGAATTGGCCTTTATGGTCGACCGCCGTAATGCTATGCTCCTCGGACTCAACACTTCTATCATCGGAAACTTTTTAAAAATGGCCGTCTTCGGAACCGAAGTTGGAACCTACCGCAAGTTCAACGATGAATACGATATCACCGTGCGTCTGCCTCTAAAACGACGGGTTAATATCGACGATCTGTACGACCTGAGGATTCCCAACGTATCAGGAAACGCCATACCGCTAAGTTCGCTTGGCCGTTTCGAGTACCGCGGCGGATTTGGCACTATCAACCGCGTAAATCAAAAACGCGTCGTAACCCTCACGGCCGACGCCGAAGGACGCCTAAGCTCCGAAGTCCTGAAAGACGTACAGGAAAGGCTTTCCAAGATTGAGCTGCCGAACGGCTACGAAATACAATACGCCGGCGAAAAGGAAACCGAAGACGAATCACGCGCCTTTCTCGGAAAGGCCTTCGGCATCGCTCTGCTGCTGGTAATCCTCGTTCTGGTCATTCAGTTTAACTCACTTATGGTGCCGGTCATAATAATGACAACGGTGATTCTCTCCCTTATCGGCGCGCTTGGAGGCCTGTTGATTTGCGGTTTACCCTTCGGCATCATAATGACGGGTATCGGCGTTATCAGCTTGGCCGGGGTGGTTGTAAATAACGCCATCGTTTTGCTCGCATATACACGCCAGTTGCAGCGGCGGGGAATGGACCTCGTCTCCGCCGCAGCCGAAGCCGGCGTAACACGCTTCCGCCCGGTACTTCTCACTGCTATGACAACAATATCCGGCCTTATCCCTATGGCCATCGGAATCTCCTATGACTTTCACACCATGAGCTGGGCCACCAAGAGCGAATCCACACAATGGTGGCGCAACATGGCCGTCGTCGTCATCTTCGGCCTGGGTTTCGCTACAATCCTCACGCTGGTGGTAGTCCCCTCTCTTTACATAATGCTCAACAGACTGGCCGCCAGACTGGGATTAAAAGGCATAGAAGCCGAAAAACCAAAGGCAGAACAGTAAAAGGCCCTTTCTACCTAAAATATGCCGCCCGAAAACCATTGCAGATTCCCTCGCATAAAGGTAAATTATGGTTCCGGCCTGAAAAACAAAATACTGGCAGAGTATTTCGGTTTGATATATTGTGAAAGCGCAGAATAAAAAAAATGAAAATCATAAAGGAAATATCAGAATTTAAGGAGATAGAAAAAGGCTGCGTGCTGACCATCGGCAATTTCGACGGCGTCCACCTCGGACACAGGCAAATTCTAAACGCCGCCAAACAAGCCGCACAAAAGGGGCAAACACAACTAATAGCAATGACTTTCGAGCCGCACCCGCTCGCCGTTTTATTCCCGGAAAAAGCTCCGAAAATTTTAACTCCGTTATCCTTAAAAAAAGAGCTTCTTGCGGAAATCGGAATAGATTATCTTTTCATCTCAAAAAGCACCCCTGGGCTTCTCAATCTCTCGGCAGTGGATTTTGTCCAGCGATTTCTGGTCGAAAATATTCAACCGAGTATAGTCGTAGAAGGCCAGAGCTTTAACTTCGGCTCTAAAAGAAGCGGCAACGCCCAAATACTCAAAGAGCTGGGCATCCAAAAAGGCTTTGAAGTCTCAATAATCCAGGCAAAAGAAGTCAAGCTTTCAACGGGACAATCAGTAAAGGTCTCAAGCACCATAATTCGCAATCTTCTAACAAATGGTGAAGTGTCGGACGCCGCCATTGCTTTGGGCCGGCCATACCGCCTGGTAGGCCGAATTGTTTTGGGCAAAGGCAAAGGCCGCCAGTTAGGCTTCCCGACCTTAAACATGGAAACACCAAAGCAGCTTATCCCTGCCGAAGGCGTCTATGCCGGCCGCGTGGAAATTGGCGACAGCGCCGAATTGGTTTTACAAGCCAAACAAAAAATCCCCGCCGTCTTTAGCATCGGCAGGGCTCAAACCTTTGGCGGCAATTGCCCGCTTCTAATAGAAGCACACACCCTGGACAAAGACCCCGGCCAATCTTACAATAAATGGCTCGCTATGGACTTTATAAAACACATCCGCCCCCAGCAAAAATTCGAAACAGAAAAAGACCTCTCCGCCCAAATCGCAAAAGACTGCGAAGAAGCAAAAGAAATCTTAACCAAAAATTAATACGAAAATTTATATGGGATCTATAAAGTCGGTTAGCAAATTTGTAGTTATTATAGTTGGCTTCCTAGGAAGCATAATTACAATTTTCGGTTTTATTGTCAATTGTGTTCAATGGTTCCAAGGAGATTGGCAGAAAAAAAGAGCAATGGCATGGCTTTTTGATGTTCATAGTATTGGACTTCCAACTTGGGCTTGGATAGGGCTATTTTTGGTTATAGTAATTTTTTCCGTGTTTGTGTTTTGGTTAATTACTCGAAAATCAAAAGGTACGTTAATAAAAGATGAAAATGCCATAAAACATATGCTCGAGATGTCATGGGAGGAAATGAAGGAAGAAGATTTTGATTCAGGAAAGGAATTATACTCATTTTCGGGTATCGACAAATCTCCATTCAAATCTTCACTTATGTATAATAAACCAGATAGATTAATGCCGGGGAGTGCTAAAAAATATCTTCCAGAAATAATTTGCAAAGAAAAGCATTACAAAATTGAGTCAATAGAGGGAGATTCCATTATAATAGTTTGTACTCATAGAAACTAACGACGATTTCCAAAAAGCAAATGAGTTAAGACTAAATAGTTTACCGCTCCCTCACAGTCGCGGCTCTGTTGATTAGATTACAACTTATTTAACATCTGGAAAAATCGAATGGAATACCCTCTTGCATACCTGATAACGTTTACAACTTATGGAACCTGGCTGCACGGCGACAAGAGAGGTAGTGTCGATAAAACTCACAATCAATATGGCGGTGATTTTGTAAGTCCGAATTCAGCCCTTAATAAAAAGGAACAAACTGCTCTTAAAAATTCACCCTTTAAGTTGGATAAGAATAATAGAAAAATTGTACTAAATGCCATTTTGCAGGCAAGCAGCTTTCGTTGCTGGGATGCATATGCTATTCACGTAAGAAGTAATCATGTCCATATCGTAGTAAGTGGTGACGCAAAACCCGAAAGGATAATGGGAGATTTCAAGGCCTATGCGACTAAAGCTATAAAGAAAAACAGTCCTAATCCTTCTGTGAATAAAAAATATTGGTCCAAGCACGGCAGCACCAAATACCTTTGGGCACAAGAAAGTGTTGCTTCCGCAATCGAATATGTAAAAAGCAGACAAGGCAAAGCAATGTCTCTATGGGTTGCATTAGATTAAAACAGAGCCCTAAGCGTAAGCGCAGGGTATTAGTTAGTAATTTTGGTAATGGACATAGTCATGTTTAAAAAGAAGAAGTAGAAAATACATGAAATTTTATAAATACCACGCATTGGGAAATGATTACATCGTTTTAGACCCCGCTGAATTTAAAGACCTGACCGAAGACCAGATTCGCAGGCTTTGTCATAGGAACTACGGCATAGGCTCGGATGGCATCCTTTACGGACCGACAGATACGGAAAACGCCGACTTTGCTCTGCGAATTTTCAATCCTGATGCAAGCGAGGCGGAAAAAAGCGGCAACGGCCTTAGAATCTTTGCAAGATACCTATGGGACAAAAGCAAGGTAACAGAGGATGAATTCACAATTTCAACTCTCGGCGGAAAAGTAAAAGCCAGAGTCTACGACAACGGCCAAAAAATAATCGTTGATATGGGGCAGGTCAGCTTCGACAGCACCAAAATTCCTATAACCGGAGCACCTCGTGAAGTTATCAACGAAGAAATGGAAATAGCTGGGAAAACAATTAAATTTTCCGCCGCCACTATTGGAAATCCTCACTGCGTGATATTACAGGATGAGATTTCTGAAGCCGAAGCAAAAGAATTAGGCCCTTTAATCGAAACAGAGCCGCGTTTTCCAAACAGAACAAACGTTCAGTTTATGAAAGTGCTCGACCGCTCTAATATCCGGATACAAATTTGGGAAAGGGGCGCCGGATACACGCTGGCATCCGGTAGCAGCAGCAGCGCAGCAGCGGCAGTCGCAAAACGCCTCAATCTATGCGATTCAAACATAACCGTGCACATGCCCGGCGGAGAAATCGAAATAGCCATATCGCAAGATTACTCTATCACAATGACCGGCCCCGTAACGAAAGTCGCCGAAGGCATCATATCCGGGGAAATATTCACTCCTGACCCACACCAAAAACTGCATTAAAATACCGAAAGCAGTTGCAAATATACAAAAGATTTGTTTAACTAAGTAATTCACGATGTTTCCGGCATTATTAAAAAATTTAAAGTAGGAGATAACGATGAAAAACAGAAATTCTAAAGCTTTGAGCAGAATCCTGTTGGCGTTATTTTGTCTGATACTTTTAGCCATATCCTCCGGACAAGTATTCGCCGGCTGGGAGCAGGCCGATGAGATTTTAAGCAGGATGAAGCCCCCTCAATTCCCCGACCGGGATTTCAATATAACAGATTACGGCGCGGCAGGGGACGGACAAACAGATTGCACCGAAGCCTTCGAAAAAGCAATATCCGCCGCCAACAATGCCGGAGGCGGCCGGGTCATAGTCCCCGTCGGCTCATTCTTTACCGGTCCGATTCATCTAAAGAGCAATGTCAACCTGCACGTTTCACAAGATGCCCTGATTAAATTCTCAACTGACCCCCAAAAATACATGCCGGTCGTCTATACCAGATTCGAGGGCGTCGAATGCATGAACTATTCACCACTGATTTACGCCTACGAACAGGAAAACATCGCCATAACAGGCCAGGGAACATTTGACGGCCAGGCCAGTGACGACAACTGGTGGGGATTAAAGGCAAGCCAGGGCAGAGACATCAGAGAACAGCGCCAGCAGGGCGAGGATGGAGTACCTGTCGAAAAAAGAATCTACGGAGCCGGCAAAGAGCTAAGACCTAATATGGTCCAGCCTTACAGATGCAAAAACATTCTCATCGAAGGCGTAACATTCAAAAACTCCCCCATGTGGCACATCCACCCCGTACTTTCGGAAAACATCACCGTCCGGAACGTGAAAGTCATCGGCCACGGCCCGAACAACGACGGCTGCAATCCCGAATCATGCAAAAACGTGCTGATTAAAGGCTGCTACTTCGACACGGGAGACGACTGTATCGCCATCAAATCAGGCAGAAACAACGACGGCAGGCGAGTAAACGTACCGAGTGAAAACATCGTTATTCAAAATTGTGAAATGAAAGATGGGCACGGCGGCGTCGTCATCGGCAGTGAAATGACAGGGGGCGCAAGAAACATCTTTGCAGAAGACTGCACAATGGACAGCCCAAATCTGGACAGGGCGTTGCGAATCAAAACCAATTCGGTTCGCGGCGGTTTCGTTGAAAACGTCTATATGAGAAATGTCGAAATCGGCCAGGTAGCCGAAGCTGTGCTTAAGATTAACTTTCACTATGGAGAAGGTGACATAGGTGAATATACTCCTGTTGTTCGCAATATCAACATGGAAAACGTCACCAGCCAGAAAAGCCGGTACGCCCTGTCAATCAGGGGCTACGAACGCTCACCTATCACCGATGTGAACCTGAAAAATTGTGAGTTTAATAATGTCCAGAGAGACAACCTGCTTGTCGGAATCAAGGGATTATCTCTGCAAAATGTGAAGATTAACAGCAGGTCGTCCAAATAGGCAACCCCGCACAGTTAAACATTATAAGAACTCGGCTCTCCGTAGCTGACAAGGACTATCATGGCAAGTGACAAAGATTTTCAAAAAGCAATCGAGTTAATCAACAAATCCGGCAACGTTCTAATCACGACCCATACCCGCCCCGACGGCGATGCCTGCGGCTGTATCGTAGCAATGTCTGATGCACTGACGTCTCTCGGTAAAAAAACCAGCGCCCTGATGCTATCGCCTATGCCGAACTGGTACGAGTTCCTGTTTCCGGAAAAAGTCCCCGTACTTGGTGAAGACATCCAGCCACAGGAGCTGGTGGAAGGGCGGCTGGGCAAATTCGACTTATTAATAATCGTCGATGCCAACAGCTCCAGCCAGTTACCCAAAATAGACCAATACCTCAAACATGCCGACATTCCCGTACTGATAATCGACCATCACGCAACTGCCGATGGCCTCGGGGATATCGAGCTTGTCGATTCGAGCGCCGCCGCTACGGCCCTCGTTGTCTACGATTTCTTAAAATTTACTGGCTGGGCGGTGACCGAAAAAATTGCAGAGTCACTTTTCGTAGCAATAGCAACCGATACTGGCTGGTTCCAGTTCAGAAACGCCGACAGCAGGGTATATCGAACCTGCGCCGAATTAATTGACGCAGGGGCAAAACCGATAGAAATACACGAAAACATCTACCAAAATTTTTCCCACAACCGTTTCAATCTTATGACAACAATGCTCAATACCCTCGAATTGCACCTCGACGGTAAATGCGCGACACAGCATATCCTCCGGCAGGATTTCGAAAACACCGGCACCACATATAGTGACACCGAAAATCTAATCAATGAATGTCAGCGGATAAGTAAAGTTAAGGTGGCGGCCTTATTCGTTGAGCTAAAGGATGGGCAATTCAGATGCTCATTGCGAAGCAAAGGCGGCATCGACGTCAGTAAAATCGCCGCTAAATTCGGCGGAGGAGGCCACAAAATGGCGGCCGGAACATATCTGCCCGGCCCGGTCGAAAATGCCCGGCAGCTTATTCTAAACGAGATTTCAAAAGAGTTTAACTAAATAGAAAGGAATAACCAATGGCCGATAGATTCGATACCCACGGTGATTTTAGCTGGTGTGAGTTGCTTACAAGAAACGTCGATGGCTCCAAAAAGTTTTACAAAGAGCTTCTGGGCTGGACGATGGAAGATTCGTCAACGGAAGATGGTAGTTATACTATTCTAAGAGTCAACGGCCAGCCCGTCGGTGGGCTTATGAAAATGCCCCCACAGGTACCGGCCGAAGCACCGTCATATTGGGGAACATACGTTACAGTGAACAATGTCGATGAAACAGCACAAAAAGCACAACAGCTCGGAGCAAAGATTTTAGTACCTCCGACCGACGTCCCCGATGCCAAGTTTTGCGTATTCGAAGACCCGCAGGGAGCGGTTATTTCTATCATAAGCTACAAAAAGAAACCACAGTAAGAAAGTCGCAACCCTATTTGAGCGCAGAAAAAAACTTTCAGCGAGGCTTGGCGTACCACTGCCGTACAACTTGCTCGGCCGGCTTGCCGTATATGCAAAAACCGGTATGCTTTTTCGCTCTTTCAAGGGAATACAACCGGGCCGGCCAGTCCCACCACGCAAAACCAATAAACCACGGCTCGTCCCAGAAAGTTTCTATCATCGCCTGATAAAATCTGCTCTGCTCATCGCCATCGTAAACCATGTTAGCCTGATGGTGCGTCCAGGGGGCGGCGCTACATCCCTTCGCACTGCACATTCCCAGTTCGATGAAAAAGACCGGACGATTAAATTCCCTGCTCACCTTGCAAATGGTTTCTTTTATCGGTTTCAAACGACGCTTAAGAGCTTCAACAGAACTGTCTGAGGGCGGTATCTTGCTAAGGTCGTCCTGCAACGCCAGCTCCACATCGTCTGTGCCTATCGGATAATATGCACTTATGCTTATGACATCAACAGCATCCCACCATGTCACGGTGTCCTCGTTCCCATGATTTGTGTCATAAGTGACAGCACCGCTATAAACTTTCCGTATTTCCGCAATCAAACCGCGCCAACGGCTCTCGAATGGTTCGGTCGAGCCCATCTCACAACCCAGACAGAACATCTCGCAACCCGTCTCTTGCGCAATGCGTGCATAATGCAGCAGAAACTTCCTGAAATCAGCCCACCATTTGTCCCAGGCTTTAATATCGGTTTTACCTTCCGGGGTCTCGAATTTAACCCACGACCTCCAGGTACCATCCCGTATATTAACGACAGGCTTAAGTATGACTTTCAGATCATTGTCACGCGCTAAGCTGATTGCCCGCCGAATCTCATCATCAGTCACCATTCTCGGGTTCGTTTCACCCCAGAAAATCTGTGGGTCGTTCGGTTCCTCCATATCAGCTCCAAAAGATATACAAATCCAGTCAGCCCCGGTCTCGGCCAGCTTTTTCATCGAATCTGCCGGTCTCTCACCTAAATACTGTCCCCGCCATCCTGTCCAGCCCCAGCTATGCCCCTTTATGAACCCGGTCGGAGAATACGTGTGCGTAAATTTACTTAATGCCCCTCCATATTTTATTTCTATTCGCGAAATCTGCGCTTCTGATGTATACTCTATTTTCAAATACCTCGCATCTTCCCCGGAGCCGATTCCATTATATAAAACCGGAATACAATAGCCATACTCACCCTGACCGCCGTAGAAATCCTCCCTCACGAACTCCACCCGCTCGAAGTCCCGGCCGTCACCCGATACGTAGAACTTAAAATCGGAAATATCTTTCGGAAAAAACGAATAAACCTTCCAGTAATTAATCGGCGCTTCGACTTTATAAACAATGTAGTCCCCGCCCGTTCCCCTCAACCTGTGTATATCCTCTTTGAACTTACGCGCTTCCCTCGCCCTTAACGACAGCTCGCCTTTACGTTCGTGAATAAATTTCCAGTCCTGCAATTCATCGACAAGTGTTTTATAAGCAACATAAACAGGCCCGGCAACGTTTGAAGCCTCCGACACACCGGCTGAATTTTTGGCCTTAATGCGGTAATAATAACTCCTGCCGATTTCAACCCCCGTATCATTAAACAAAGGCCTGTACTGAACCGCGGCATCGGATATATCACGTCCTGCAACCACCCACGGCCCGTCATTACTTTGCGACCTTTCAACGATATAGCTCTCGGCTCCGGTGCTGCCTTGCCACGTAATACCGGCGGCATCTTTAACGGCAAGCAGAACCGGTGGGGCGGGTACTCCCAATTCTGGTACCAGCATATTTCTTATCTCGAACGCCTTACGGCGCATAAGAGTCAAACACCCGCTTTCATCGAACGCCGAACTCGCAGCAAAGCCGGGCCAGTGGTAAGCCTTAAACAAATCCCCGCCATAAGGCTCACTGTGCCAGTAGAATCCCCCGTCCCGATTACGATAACGAAGCGACCAGATTAAAGCACCTCTTACCCCTTCATCTATCACCGTTTGCAATACTGACTCTACGCCGTCCGTAGGAATAAAACCGAACTCACCAACAAAGTAAGGCTTCCTGCCGCGTGCTTTGGCCGCATTTCTCTTTATCTGATTAATAGTCTCCGCCGGATTCTTCGAATAATGGTGCGTACCAACAACATCGATGTTCTTATCTTCAATAGACTCATCCCGCAGAATTGTATTATGATAACCGTCGATAAGCAGATGATTTTTATCGATACTCTTTATAAAGGCAGCTGTTTTGGCCGTCCATTCGTGAGGACACACCAACTCATTCCCTGTCTCCCATGCAAAGACCGCCTTATCGTCACAATACTTCACTCCTGTAACCGAATTCGTCCGGTTTATAACGCCGCTTATTACCTTCTTAAAATCCTCAAACAAAACCGGGTCTGTCCAGAAGTCCGGCCCTTTCTTATCTCTGAATTTCGCAAACGCCTCAATCCCACCCCACCATTTCCAGTTATCGATAAAAGGAACAATCACCCGTATTCCTTTTCGATTCGCAACCGCCAAAACCATATCCAGCGATTCCATTGCCTTTTCATCGAGCTGCCCCGGCCCAACTATATGCCTCGGTATATCCGGGTTTTCCCCCTCCACGCGAACGGATAAAGCGTACATCCGCACCACCTGTCCGCCCATTTGCCTTACTGCTTCGAGCGCATCGGCAATCTCGAACTCATTAGGCAGCCGCCACGGATTCGTCTCCGTAAAGGGCATATTATCTTCGTTATAATGCAGATTCGGGATATTAAAACTGACAAACCTAAGCTCGCCGTTCTCATCCACGAGTTTATCACCATCCCGATAGACAAATTTGGTGAACACACTTTCCGAAGCCAGCGAATTCGCAACAATTGACAAAAATAAGAAAGCTATAAATATTTTCTTCATCCTTTTCCCTTTCTGTATATTAAGGTGCCCGCGCTCACGAATCACGCAACAGACTTTGAGATACCCATCCTGCCGATACGGAAGAACATTATCCCCGCCATCCACTTGAAATGCAAGTCAATATCAAACGTAAAACCAAAGAGTGAGATGAAGATTGTGTGATGGACAATTAACCTGCCAATGCGGAGTTATTTTCATTGAAACACAAGCCACTGATAATAAAACTCGACTAAATCGCGCTCATTCACTTTGCCATCTTCAGTCAAATCCGTTATCAGAGGGTCTTCACTTCTGAGCCATTCTTCTGCTAAAATGCAATAGTCAATAAAGTTGATTAATCCATCACCATTAAAATCTGCCGAGCCAACTATTTGTCCTGCATCGGCAAAAATGCCCCACTTCGAGCCATCCTGGCCTTTGCTTTGCCATGCCACGATATACTCACCATTATTACCCATCGCAACTGCCGGCTGTTTCTGGTCGTCAGCCATATAAGTATTAACCTGAAACTCTCCGCCGATTGCTCCACCTGAACTGTCGAACCGCTGAGCGAATATTTCCAGTTCATTAATATCAGGGTCAATTTCACAATCCCACACAACAACAAACCGTCCCCGTTCATCCATCGCTACCCGCGGATTCTGTTGCGGCCCCTCAATTGTCGTATTTACGACAAACTGCTCACCCAAAGCAATGCCATCTGAATCATACAAACGCACATGCACATCATCTTCGCCTGCACTATTAGGATTCCCGTCCCAGCTCACTACAAAGCGTCCTTCAAAATTGGCCGCAACCGAAGGCCCCGTCAGAGAACTGATTTTTACAGTGCTCACCTCAAAAGGTTCCGTTTTGGCCGCACCATCGCAATGATATAGACGACTCATTACTAATTTACTGGTTCTGTTCTGCAACCACACAACAACAAAATCACCGTTACTACCCATCGCCACATCGGGATTGCGACAGTCATATGATTCCTTATTAACAACAAACTCCTCTCCAATCTCCAAACCATTACTGTCATACAACTGTCCGCATATAGCTTTTTCACCTTCTTCGATAATCCCCATACTCTCCCACACAATTACAAAATTCCCATCTCCATCCATCGCCACATCCGGACAAAGCTGCCTGTCAATTGTATTGGAATTGACTCGGAATTCATCGCCCAAAGACCGTCCACCTGAATCGAACCGTCTGGCAAAAATATCTTCTTCATCCTCTCCCGGCCCTTGCCAAGCAACTACAAAATTACCGCCCGAATCCACCGCAACAGACGGCACTGTCTGATTACCGACTCTCTCCGAATTGATTAGAAACTCCTCACCTATCGGCCTGCAATCCGCCCAGAAACACTGACCAACTATATCATTCGACCTGCCGGAGGTGCTGTACCGGCTGCTCCACACAATCACAAACTCACCACCCCAACCAGCTGCCGCCGCCGCATTCGCTTGAGCAAGACTCGTCCGCGTATTAACCTGAAACTCATCCCCGCAGACCATCGCTGCAATTAAAAAGATTGCTACACCTGTGGAATAATACCGTTTAAATCCCATGCCGCCTTTTCCTCTAATTTTCTAACTCCAGTTTACACCGCAATTGTACAGCGTACATCCCAAACATCCAGAAAAAATTTGATTATTCCACTAAAGAATTGAACTCAACCGAAGCTACTCAAGCCCTTCGACGAACTGGACGAAAAAAAACCGGACGAATGAACAATCATAAAAGTAGGGCCGGACGGTGGAGGAGAGGATGAGTTACTGCCCGGCCCGTAAAGAAACGTTCCGTAATAATATACGACTACCGATAACTACAGGTTCGAGCAGATAAAAGCATGCGCAATAAACGAGCCCCTGCGGTGCGGAGTGCCATTACAACGAAAAAAGCAGGGGCTCAAAACCAACACGATATTTCTATAAAAGTTATTCTAAATGTTGCTACGGTCGGCCTTGATTACCCTGCTCGTCCATCAACAATACAAACTCGACCGCCGAAAAACAAACCGGCCGTCATAAGAACAGAGACAATCATCAGAGAACTGACCACCGTCTAATTCAACCTCCTCCAATTTGCTACTTACATGGCACTCCTCGCAGGTATTATAAACATCCGAAAGATATCAAATCAATAAAAAAACAAAAATATTCTTAACACTATTTTGTCATTTCTGCCTTAGGTACAACCGAACACGCCAATCTCGTCTTGAACTTTACACTGTGATTTGACTCTTTTAGTTTTAACTTTTAATTTTACAAGGTAGGGGGCAACTTCAACCTTCACGAAATCTTAACTTAATCCTCACAACACTTTTGTTCATTTCTCACTAACTTTTAACACTATTTGAGTAAACGAATGTGCCGGAAAGGAATAGGTAAACTTATTTCCTTCGATAATCATTTCTTTCACGGCCGGAACATACTGCTTCCGCTTATCGAATGTGTACATAGCACGAATATTATCACTGTTAATCTCGCTCACCGTTGCATTCGCCGAAAGAGTACCTGAACCATTAACGATTTCGGCACTAATGTCTTTCTCTTTATGACGGTTCACAACATTTATCATCACGGAACTCGTATCCTCCGAATACACTGCCGATACATCCAGATACGGAATATCCTTACAAAAGTCGCCTGCATCAAACGTTTCGCAATCGACCAACACATCTAAAGATGTACCTAAGCAGTTATTCGAGAACAACTTGAAAGTGTAAAACAGCGGCGTCTTAAAAGTCCTTTTTTCCCTGTCTCTTCCCAACAACGACGTGAACAATGTATAGTTCGCCATCTTCACCACATCCGCGTGGCGTATAAAAGAGTTCAGATACTGGGCGGTCGCCAGCGTGCCTAAAAGCCCTCTGCCGTGCGGCGCCCACTCGTCGAACGAAATATACATGGGCTTTTCCATTTTATATTTGGCTCTGACCGTCTCAATCTGCGCCGCCGGCACTTTAATTTTCTCCTCCAAATCCATTGCACGCTGCCCCATATAAACATAATAATCATCGGAGCGTTCCCAGTACCTATGTATGGATATATAATCACAAATTTCCCGCAGCTCTGTAATAACTTTCAAGTTCCAGTCAACCCACTTCCCGGACGGTTCATAGTACGACGACCCGCACGCGACAAACTTTATATCCCTGTCCGTATACCTCATAACCTTCGCGGCCTCTTTTGCAATCTTGCAGTAATCCTCCGCGTTCTTATATCCCATTATCCACGGCTCACCGTCCACCTCATTACCCAGACACCAGTACTTGATACCATACGGCTCTTCGTTCCCGTACTCGGCCCGCAAATCCGCGTAATAGCTGCCCTTTTCGCAGTTACAGTATTCCACCCAGTACCGCGCATCATCTATTGTCCCGGTCCCTAAATTAATACACACAACATTCTCAGTTCCGCACGCCTTATTCAGCTTAACCCATTCATCCGTCCCGACATGGTTATTTTCCAGCGCCCCCCACGCCAGTTCTTTCCGCACAGGCCGTTTGTCTTTGGGCCCAATCCCATCTTGCCAGTTATACCCGGCCACAAAATTCCCCCCCGGCCAGCGCATATTCGTTAATTTCAATTCCCTTGCCGCCTCGATATAATCCGTCCTGAACCCGTCCTCGTTCGCAAGTTCCGATTCAGGGTCATACAACGCCCCGTACATAGTGTTGCTCGGCCTCGCATTTGGCATCCCGAAACGCCTCGGGTCGAACTGAATAGGCTCCATGAACACACCGTAAATCTTCGGGTCAACTTCACCGATTTTCCTGTCGATATCGACTTTAATCTTCGCTCCCTGCGCAGACACCTTCACACAAAGCACTAACAACAAGACAAACAGTAACTTTCTCATAATAAACCTCCTTTTATAAATAAAATTCCTCACGTGATTCTACTCTCGACTTTCATCTAGCCAAAGCAACTTCCACAAATCATAAATCATAATTGATAAATAATCAATTCTATTCGTCATTTCGAGCTTGTCGAGAAATCTATTAAGAAATCATTGCACAGCGGTTCCTTAATTTTGCATTTTACATTTTGATTTTTAACTTTCTATCGTAGGGTGTGCACCGCACACCAATTCTACTAAAAATACAAAACAGAGCCGCGACCGTAAGGGAGCGGTAAAAAACGAGCAATAAAATGTCATGTCGAGCGTAGTCGAAACATCTGGCCCACGATTCACGAATCGTCATTGCGAGGAGCTTGCCCCTTAAGGGCGAAGCGACGCGGCAATCTCATTTTAAACTTTGCATTTTGGTTTTACGCTTTTAACCTTAACTTTTAACTTTACTAATTTCCCCTTGTACAACTCCTTTGTTCCTCATATCATTATAATCCAGCGATTAAGGAAACAGCGAAGAATATTTGGAGAGTTTGTATGAGTTCAAAACTAATCTGAGGAACAAGACAGTGCTGTATAAACCAAAATATGAAAGTCGCAAGGCTTTAATAATAGGAATAGATAAGTATAAAAACGTTAGCCCTTTGAATTATGCTTGCAGTGATGCCACAGCATTGGCAAAGGTTCTTAAAGAAAAGTTCAGTTTTGAAGAAGAGGACATTATTCTTCTTAAAGACAATGAAGCAACAAAAGATAAAATAATACAGGCATTTCATGGGTTTACACAAGATAAGACTGATCCAGACGATAAATTGCTTATTTTTTTTGCAGGACATGGGCACACTGTTCCGGGAAATCGTGGGGAGGTAGGTTTCCTTGTTCCTGTTGATGCAAAACCGAATGAAACGTCTACATTGATACGGTGGGATGATTTAACTCGTAATGCAGAGCTTGTAAAAGCTAAGCATATACTTTTTATTATGGATGCTTGTTATGGTGGTTTGGCTATTACAAGAAAAGCCCCATCTGTTGGAAGCAGGAGATTCCTAAAAAATATGTGTCAGCGATATTCGAGACAGGTTATTGCCGCTGGTAAGGCCGATGAGACGGTGGCTGATGCTGGTGGGCCGTTGCCCAATCATTCTATATTTACTGGACATTTACTTCAGGGACTGAATGGTGCTGCTGCTATGGAAAATGGAATAATAACAGCTAATACTATAATGTCATATGTTTATGAGAAAGTTGGCAATGATCCTAATTCGCACCAGACACCTCAGTATGGTTATGTAGAAGGTGGTGGTGATTTCATATTTACAGAAACGCCCATTGAAGAAATAAAATTGGATTCGAAGGAAGATGAAGATTTATTGATTGAGGTATCATCAGCAGTAACTGATACAATTTCAGAAGGTGTATTCTCAGAGAAAGTGAAATTACTTGTTTCCGACCCTCACAGGAAAATAGTTCTTCATGACATGGCAATGCAGGAAGTCAGAAAGTTCTTGGGTCTTACTTCTAAAGAAAAGATGCCTTTGGATATTAGTTTCTCAAGGGAGCAGTTGGTCGAAAGATTTAAGTTATACGAGGATATTCTGGAGAACTTGATTCAATTTTTTTGTATACTTGCACACTGGGGAGATGATGAACATAAATTTCTGATGGAAAAAATTATCAAACGGTTGACTGATAACAACGGGATAGAATCAGGTGCTACTATTCTATTAAATATGAGATGGTACCCCGTTTGCATACTTGAGTACGTGGCTGGCATATCAGCAATGGCAGGCAATAGATACGATAACTTGTTGAGTTTAATGACGACGCAGGTTGATTGCAGGCTGGACAGCTTCGAGAAGCGAAATGTCGTTGTGCCATTGTCTGATGCTATGTCCGAGTTGCACGATACTTTTAAGATTTTTCCGGGGCACGAAAGAAATCTTGTTCCTCGTAGTGAATACTTGTTCAAGTTATTGCAGCCTCAATTGGAAGAGATATTGTTCTTGGGCAAAAGTTACGAGTCACTGTTTGATAGGTTTGAGATGTTCATGGCGTTAGTATATGCTGATATTACAGAAAGTGAATTTGGTCCAGTAGGAAGATTTGGATACAAACATGGACGTAGCAGAGACAACCTATTCATAAACCTTTCAAAGGAAGCAGAATCTCAGAAAGATGGTTGGCCCCCTATCAAGGCAGGTCTGTTCGGATATTCTTATGAACGCTTTGAGAAATCTTACAATGCAATTCTAGAGCTTATGAAAGGAATGCATTGGTTTTAACTGAGAAAATATGATTTAACATTCATTGGAAAAGCGACTTATCTTACGGTCAAAAGGAGTCTAACAGATGAGTATCGATTCACTTAACCGTGTCGAGAGACACTATGAAAGGGAATACGAGAAGAATTATACCCGCCGACGTCATACACACGATCTTATCTTGAGGGTGCTTAACAGCTCATCTCTCCATCTTTCTAGCCGTCTTGGCTGCGATGGGCTTCCTAATGAAAGGCGAGAAAGTGGATCATGCCCCGAGGTACCTACTTGTCGCGCTTCTCTCGGCTGCTATCGTAACCGGTATTATCTTCTTCCTCTCGATAATTAACCTTCACATCTCACGAGATTTTTACCGACAACGTGAGAAATTCCTTTACAGGATACTCGAATACATAGCGACGGATGTGGCTGATTCATTGAGCGAGCCTCAAAAGGAGGAACTTGCAAAGCTTTCAAAGGATTATACCGACTTCAGCCGCATAGACATGGCTCAGGGTTTTGAGCGGACGAGTCTCTTTACACTATTTCGCGGCTCCATCTATCTCAGCAATGCTCTTCTTGCGGCTTTTATTGCCAATCTGTTATTCGACAATAATACATCCTCAATTGTAGCTTATCCCATCATAATTGTCCTTGTTCAGTATTGTATTGGAATATACTACAATAAACACTACCTTGCCCATTATGCACAGGGCACTGACACACCAAGCGGAGCGCGCAACTACTGATATGGATGTTCCGAAAACAGTGTACAACAGACACATGCATGCAATGCTAATCGGCGCATCTGACCTTTGACATCTCGCAAAAACCTGTCCACCTCATTCTACCGACGGTTTCTGCAAAAAGCAACCACGTTTTGAACAACTAAATATCGAATATCCGGTACGACTTTTGACGGAATAAATTGGAATGTCTTCCGTTTTCTGTTTTCTCCCCTAAAATTGATTTTAGGGCTGTTCTTTGAACAACTACACCTAATCCGGCGTATAAAAGTGGGCGGAAAATAAAAATTAAAAAAATATTAAAAAAATGTTGACGAATCTCCGATACCGCACTAAACTTAAGGTTTAGGTGTAGGCTGATGTATATACCAGCCCACTGGAAAGGAAAAGGTTAGGGTTTTGAAAAAAATTCTAAGAATGCTTTGTTTTATGACTTAGGCTGCTGACGGACATGCGATAATGTCCGGTTTTAAGGACCGCTGGCAGTTTAGGCAGCGGTTTTTTTATTGCTCTTTTTTAAGTTTATAGTTATAACCGGCGAGCCTTTTATATTGGCTATTTACTATTGAATATTTACTGGTCGGGTTTGAAATACTTTGAAGTTTTATCTAACTCTTACCGATTCATTAGTAAATAGAAAATAATAAATAGTAAATTGGTGTTGGGCTCGTAGCTCAGTTGGTTAGAGCGCACGCCTGATAAGCGTGAGGTCGGTAGTTCGAATCTACCCGGGCCCATTATTAGTTTTGAGTCCTGAGTTCGAAGTTTTAAGTTAACAACTAAAAACTCAACACTCAAAACTTAAAACTATATGTGTCCGGGGACGTAGCTCAATTGGGAGAGCGCCGGCTTTGCAAGCCGGAGGTTGTCGGTTCGAGCCCGATCGTCTCCATTATTGTTTAGAGGCACAAAGGTGCATAGGTACTGAGGCACAGAGCAAAAACTTTGTCTCTTTGGCACTTTGAACCTTTGTTCCTTATTATAGTTCTTTGAAAAGTAAATATGCAGATGCGTGGGATTACAAAATCCCAAAGTTTCTTTGTGTAAAAGCAAAGAGATTGTAGATATGAGCGCTTATACAAGGCGACTTGTAAACCTGTTCAATCATAGATTGATATGGTCAAGTTACTAAGGGTGTATGGGGGATGTCTAGGCGTCGAGAGGCGATGAAGGACGTGGCAGGCTGCGATAAGCCCGGGGCAGGAGCCGAGCATCCGCTAATCCCGGGATTTCCGAATGGGGAAACCCGTCGTCACTGGGCAACCAGATGGCGTCATCTCTGGCTGAATGCATAGGCCAGGTGAAGCGAACGCAGGGAACTGAAACATCTAAGTACCTGTAGGAAAAGAAATCAACCGAGACTCCGTAAGTAGCGGCGAGCGAAAGCGGATCAGCCCAAACCAGAGAGCTTGCTCTCTGGGGTTGCGGGCGCCGGTAAGCAGTTACAAAGGCATCGCAAGCAGAACGGTCTGGAAAGTCCGACCACAGAAGGTGATAGTCCTGTATGCGAAAGCGAGAGCCCTGCGTTATTACCGGCGTTCCAGAGTAGCACGGAGCTCGTGGAACTCTGTGTGAATTCGGGGGGCCCACCCTCCAAGGCTAAGTACTACTCGACGACCG
>JASFVS010000191.1:0-6362 GCA_050049715.1 Phycisphaerales bacterium | reverse complement strand
ACACCACAAAGAGGAAGGGGCGTACCTTAATATAACGGAGGTCTTTGTTCGTAGACTTAACAGGGCCTGAAAAGCGCAAACGGCTTTTAAAGGCAGCTTCTGTATTTGTCTGAGGACAAAAAAGTGGAAAATGCGATTGTTAAACGGCCTTAAAATCAGGTTATGGTTGACCGGGCTCATACTTGTTTTTATCGTTGCGCCCGCTTTAGGGGAAGACATCGGCGCCGGTGCGACTTCCATTACGGCGGCAGGCCCGAGATTAGGTGAAATTTTCGAAGTAGAAGTCAAGTTGCCGAACCGTAACGCTCTGGATAAACTTACTCGCGCAGGATACAACATCGGCAGAGTCCGGGGAGATATTGCCACGATATTTGCAACCGAATCAGAATTCGAACGACTCAAACAAACCGGTTACGAATACAATGAAATTACACAGGGGCCGGAGCCGGAGGGTTCGAAATCAAGGTCATCAAACAGATATCACAGCTATTGCATTCTTACATACAAGCTGAACTGTTACGCAGAGACATATCCTGATATTTGCCGACTTATTACCCTCGGCCAGTCGGTCAACGGACGCGAGCTTTGGGCCGTACTTATAAGTGACAATCCGGACGATGAGGAAGACGAGCCGGAGTTTAAATACGATGCCACAATACACGGTAATGAACCCCTCGGCACTGAGATGTGTCTTTATTTTATTGAGCTGCTCCTGACGGAGTACGGCACAGACGAACGCATAACCAACCTCGTCAACGAAACAGCCATCTGGGTCCTGCCTATGCTAAATCCGGACGGTCACACATCAAACCAGCGATTTAATGCCAACGGCATCGACCTTAATCGTGACTTTCCCCGCCCAGATGATATTCAGCAAAATATATACGAAGGAGGACCGTTACAAAACGAAGGCCGTCAGCCTGAAACACAGCATGTTATGAACTGGGCGGCACAGAACAGCCTCGTCCTGTCCGGAACTTTTCATACGGGGATGCTATGTGTTCTTTATCCTTACGGTTATAACGAAGAGCTTCTGAGCATGGATACCCCCACGCCTGATGACCTGCTGTTCAAAGAAATCGCCCGGCGTTACTCCGTGCATAATGAACCGATGTGGAATAATCCCTTTTTTCCAGATGGTATTGGAAACATTGCGGCGTGGTATATTGCGGCGGGGAATACAGCAGACTGGAATTACTGCTACTTAGGCTGCAATGAAGTTGGTATCGAATTATCGAATCGCTTTAGACCGTATCCAAATCAAATCCCAGGCTACTGGTCGGATAATTCCGAGTCGATGCTTAGCTTTCTCGAAGCGGTCCATATCGGTGTACGAGGAATCATTACAGACAAGGCATCGGGTGAGCCGCTATGGGCGGAAGTATTGGTAGAGGGCAACAGCCACCCCGTTTTCACCGATGCAGACGTTGGTGATTATCACAGAATGCTGCTGCCCGGTACGTACAATCTTATGTTTAATGTCCCCGGATATATGCCTCGATTAGTAAGAGATATTACAGTAACCGAAGGACAAGCCGCACGGGTCGATATCGAAATGATTTCGGAACAGGCATCTCCGGACTTTAATGAGGACGGCAAAGTGGATATCGAGGACCTTGAGATGCTCATTGAACACTGGGAGCAGGATGCACCTTCCTTTGACATTGCGCCATTACCCGATGGAGACGGCATAGTAAATATCGAAGACTTAGCTCTTCTAACAGAGTATTGGCACGAAGAGATTCCGGAGTTTTAATAATACGGCCGGAAAGATCCCTCGAAATGCCCTTCGCCGGTGATTATTTCCCCTAAAAAAGCCTATAAAACACAGAAAAATATAAAAAAATATAAAACGGTAACAAATCAGTAACATTGGGATTGTAATATGCAGGGGAGTAGCTCTTTTTATAAAAAATGTTGTAAGTAAGAAATTTAATTACGTTACAATCATTATTATAAAGTATATTAATGAAGGATTGGAGGCAGTATATTTATCCACGCTATAAAAGCTAAGTTGACGAAGCTTAACGGCCGCAATCTAAAAACAACCTGAAATTAGAAATTGATTCTCCGGAAAGGGCAAAAGAATGGAAAAGAAAATACTTTTAAGCCTTATTCTACAGTTGGTCTTTGTAAACTTAGTCACAGCAGCAACTCTCCAGGTGCCGGAGCAGTACGCTACTATTCAGGCGGCTATCGATGATGCCAACAACGGCGATACTGTTATTGTCAACCCGGGCACATATGTGGAGAACATAAATTTCAACGGGAAAAACATTGTCCTTACCAGCATAAATCCTAATGATCCCGATATAGTCGCAAGCACTATTATAAGCACCAACCGCACCGGCAGTGTTGTGACATTCGAGAATGGCGAAACATCAGAGGCGGTATTAGCAGGTTTCACTATTACCGGTGGACGCGGAACGCTCAATGAAGAAATCGGCCAGGAAATTATATGGGGGGCCGGTATCTACTGCTTTACCGCCTCGCCGACTATCAAAAACAATTTGATCGTCAACAACATCGCTCCCGGTTCAACAAATCAAACAGAAGGTTATGGAGGAGGCATCGGCTGTTTCGGAGCAAGCCCAACAATTATTTATAATACTATACGGAATAATTTTGCGTATGCCGGCGGAGGGATACTCACATATTTCGGAAACGCCAGGGTTATTAATAATTTAATCTTTAACAACTCCGCAACCGCCGGCGGCGGTGTCGCCATGATACCGGGTCGAATAATCAACAATACCATTACGAATAACGAGGCGGAAACAGGCGGAAACATTTATGTGGAGTCCGTTCCTGAAGCAGGCTACTTAATCGCAGGTAACATAATTTGCAACGCCAATATGGGTGAAGGCCTTTATACAGGAGGTTACAATCCACAAAACCGTATTGTGTTCAATAATATCTGGGGCAACGCCGGAAGTATCGACATCGCATGGAGAAGGGACAAAAACCCGGACGGAAACATTTCTCAAAACCCGATGTTTGTTAATCCACAAACTAATGATTTTCGTTTGCAAATAGACTCTCCGTGCATCAATGCCGGCAACCCGAACTACAGCGGCGTGCCTAATGAAAACGATATGTATGGCAACAACAGGTTAATCCACGGCAGAATCGATATAGGGACCGCTGAATTCGACGGAAACCTAAGGCCCATCGCCGATGCCGGAGATGACCAATCAATAACTGATGTCCCCGCCTTAATTACATTAGACGCAAGCAACTCATACGACCCGGATGGCAATACAAATCTTACTTATCGCTGGTCTCAGGTGGCCGGCCCGACCGTTACTGTAGAAGACAACAATGAGATAACAGCCAGGTTTTCGCCCGCGGCGTGCGGAATTTATACATTTGAACTGGTGGTCAGCGATGGAATCATCGGCAGTGTGCCGGACGACGTTCTCGTTGCCGTAGGCACCGAAAACATTCCTATTGCCGACGCCGGACTACCACGCTATACAGATACCGAGCCGGTTGTTCTTGATGGAACCGGCTCATACGACCCGGACAACTCAGGCATATTGCAATATAACTGGCAGCAGATTTCCGGCCCGGATGTAGAAATTGCAGACTCAAACGCCGTTACTCCGACAATCAGCGGCTTTACTCAAACTGAGTCACTACAACTATGCGAGTTCCAACTTATCGTTAGTGATGGACAAAACGAAAGCCAGCCCGATATAGTCAAAGTCTGGATTGTTCCAGACCTGGGAACGAACAGGATGGGTTTCGAAAGCGGCACTTTTGATCCCAATAAACCGACGCTGATATTTTATGGAGGTGGAGACTGCATAAACGGCGCGGGCAGCTGGAGCTCCGAGGAATGGGCGGAGCAGGCCAATGTTTTTGGCGTGGCATACGAGCCGGACAGCCCTACAGGGAACCGAACTTATTACAAAAGCGGAGATATGATTGCTCTTCACCTGTCAAGATTAGCGCCGAATTATAACCAGCTTATTCAGACAATGGGCCACAGCACAGGCGGACAGCCCACTATGGATGCCGCACTGCGGCTGAACCTGACATATCAGGATGCCAGATATGCGGTGAATAGAGTTGTTTTCGTGGACGGCCGGTGTAGAGATTATGCTTCAAATATTCTCGACTTAATGTCAAGCCCGGTTGATGGAGAACAGTGCTGGGTGGAAACATACGAGGGAACCGGGCCGATATTTTATCCCGGTATTCTGAACGTTCAGGTCGCCTTAAACGACCACGGCGCCCCGCCGCGTTGGTACAGAAATTCTCTCACGTATCCGGACTTCAATCGATTCAACGGCGGGCTTGTTGCCGGTGCATTCTGGTCTATCATCGGCCCGGGCAAAAATCTGCAACTAGCACATACTCCGTTTGAGGAAATTTACAGATTCCACTGGGAAGGGTCGCAAGTTGACGGTTATATGGAATTCTTCGATGAGGACAACTTCCCCGGAAGGCTGCCCGAACCTGTGACGCTCCTTGACCCTGTTGATGTCGGGCAAGACAACGGTGTGATATTAACATGCGAAGAAAGTGAAAATGCAGTCGGATATCAACTCTTGTTCGGCTCGAATCCCCATCGTGTTATGGACTATGAAATCATCTCCGATACTCCAGCCCCGCCGAACGACGTCATCACAACACTGCCCTTCGCGGAAACCTGGTGGACGATAAAGGTTCGCGACCAGTACGGCTCCACTATCTACGCCGACCCAATGCCAATAAGCGCCTTCAATTTAACTATGCCCGTTCATAATATCACTTCCGGGAAACGATACAGCTTTATTCAGGATGCCATAGACGAAGCCAACTATAGCGGTGTAGAAATAGTATTGAGTCCGGGAAGCTATTATGAACAAATCAACCTTAAAGGTAAAAGCGTGATTCTCAGATCGACAAATCCCGACAACCCCGACATAGTAGCTGCAACCGTGATAAAAGGTCGCGATTCGGGTCCGGCGGTAACATTTACCAGCGGTGAAGATGCGACCTGTGTGCTCGCCGGTCTTACTATCACAAACAGAGGAATCTACTGCTCAGGCGCAAGTCCGACTATTACCAAGTGTAATATCACGGACAACCGCGCCGCCGGTATTAAACTGTGGGGCCAGAGCGATATAACAATTACGAACTGTGTTATCGCCAACAATGCAGGAGCCGGTATCGAGATGTGGCCGGAGGTTGTCGGGCGAAGCACAAGGCACAACTTCGCTACGATAACTAACTGCACTATAGCCGGCAACCTGCAACAGGGAGTCTGGGGAAGCAGGCCCACGATTACAAATTCTATCATTTACTCCAACGGCATTAACAATAATAACACCCAGATAGAAACTAATCTTGCTGTTGTAAGCTACAGCAACGTTCAGGGGACATGGGCCGGCGAAGGCAATATTGATGTTGACCCAATGTTTGCAGATGCCGGCAACGGCGACTATCATTTGAAATCTCAAGCCAGCCGACTGGAGGCGAACGGCCAGTCGTGGATTCAGGATGATGTTACCAGTCCCTGCATCGACGCCGGCGACCCGACTTCAGACTATGCCGCAGAATTACAACCGAACGGCGGACGTATCAATCTGGGAGCCTATGGCGGCACGTCGCAGGCAAGTCTGTCCTTTTAATGTGCGTGCCTGCTACGGAGAGCGAATAAAAAGCAAGGGCGGGGATTAATCAATACCTGTGCAGCTATTTTTTCTTCTCATCAGAAAGCCAGTCCTGAAGGTTCTTGGCTAAAATTTCCACATCTTTTTTTTGCATAATGTGGTCTACAATCGCCGGCTTAACTTTTAACTTCACCATCGCCTTGTGAACTCTTTGCCAAAGACGATTTTGCTTAGCCTGAGTATCAGCAAGGTATAGTTCAGTTACCAGCTCGCCTATTTTGTTGAGCATTATCGCATCAAGATTGTCATAATAGCCTGAAATAACGGCTTTCTGATAATGTGAATACTCATTTTTAGCCATATTAACCCTTTAAAACTCCTCAGAGACCTTTTTACAAGAAAGTTTCATATAAGTCAAGTTATGGGTATTATGTGGGCGCTTTTTTACTGGCGTTGTCGGAATAACCGGCTATAATCTGCGATAAATTCCGGAAATGAGTTCGAAACTTATATACGAAGCAGGCGTGCCTGCGAATAACAACCTTGTGTAGTTTTAAACGAGATATCAGGATTTGTATGAGAAATAAGACGCTGTTTATTCTTTGCTTTTTATTCCTGCTGTCAGGACCAAGCCGGGCGGCCACAGAGAGCCAGACTGAGTTTGTTCCGGAGGCCGAAGCTTTCGTCGGCCAGGATCTGCACATGACAGGACAAACGGTGACAAGCCACCAGTTAAACACGGGGGAACATATCCTGGTT
>JASFVS010000190.1:0-6384 GCA_050049715.1 Phycisphaerales bacterium | reverse complement strand
CATAACTGGTTTGACAATACTCATTCCAGGCATCCACGCGTGCGGTTCGGACAGTGCCATGTTTTTAATAATTATTATGATAACAGCCAGGGCGGGATGAATTATGGAATTGCTTCAACGCAGGAGGCAGATGTTGTAGTTGAAGCTAATTATTTTAAAGATGTCAGGCATCCTATGTATTCCGGATATGGAAATTCGGGGCCGGGGGATATTGTAGAATTTGATAACGTTTACGATAATAGCGGCGTGCCCCAGATACGGGGCTATGCGTTTGAGCCGTTCGTTTACTATTACTATGTTCCCGACAATCCTATTGATGTTCCTTCGTTAGTTATGGAAAGAGCGGGTGCCGGCAAGATTAACCTTGACATTACTACCTCTATCGATTATTAGAGAAGCTGTGTTTTGATAAAACAGAGTTGGTTCTAATATAACGAACAGCGATTTTTAAGCCGTTAACAAAGCGAGATGTTATTCGAATAAAGGATATGAGTGACTTTGTAATCAGACAATATAATACCAATGACCGGGAAAATGTGATTGAGCTCTGGTCGGAGTGTGGTCTGGTGGCTCCGCAGAATAATTCTAAGCGCGATATCGAGAGAAAGCTTAAGGTGAATCCGGATCTGTTTCTTGTGGGAGAGCTTGAGGGTAAGGTCATTGCGACGTGTATGGCAGGTTATGAAGGACATCGGGGCTGGATTAACTATCTTGCTGTTTCTCCGAAGCGTCGGCGTCAGGGTTATGCCGCAAGAATGATGCAGGAGGCGGAGAAAATATTGCGAGAAGCGGGTTGTCCGAAAATAAACCTTCAAATCAGGACATCCAATACGGATGTAATCGAATTCTATAAAGCAGTTGGCTTTAAGATGGACGATGTTGTTAGTATGGGAAAGCGACTTGAGCAGGATGATGCCCTATCAATATGAATAAGTCGCTGAAATAGACAGAGTAAATGCGGAAGGTAAATTTTTCGTCAGTTTGATATTACATGAATATTAGAAGTCAGAAAAGATACCGATTATTCCTAATTGTTTTAGCTTATTTTTTAATGGCGATGATGGGAATCAGACTTGGAATATATCAGTCTATATCCATAGAAAGAGAGTATGTTTATACAATCATCTTGGCTTTGACCCTAACGTATATTTGCATTGTTGACAGCAGAATAGTTGGAAAACCTTTGTCCATATTCAGTTATTGGCTAATATTTATATTCAATGGCATAGCCGTACCTGTGTGTATTATTCGAGCACGTGGATTGAGAGGTATTGGGATTCTTGCAGTTCACTTTATTGGTCTAATGTTGGTTTATACCATAGCTTGCTTTGCTACATATCTAATAGTTTATGGTATTTGATTTTACATTGAGGATTTTGTAAGAAGATTGCTGAATTCGAACAGTATATGCTGGTTTGGGATGTTCGATAGGCTTTTTGTTTTACTTTGAGGAGAGGGATGTCTAATATATCATAAGAAATCGTTTAGGGAGATGTTGTGTAATTGAGGTTTGGCAATTAAGTTGTAAATACGTAAATTTGAAAGGAGATTTATCAATGCAATACCGGGAATTGGGACGAACCGGCTGGAAGGTTTCCGAAGTGAGTTTTGGCGCGTGGGCAATCGGCGGGGCGTGGGGGCAGGTCGATGACGGCGAATCGATGGCGGCGTTACGGAGGGCTGTTGAGCTTGGCGTGAACTTTATTGATACGGCCGATGTTTACGGCGATGGACGGAGCGAAAGGCTGGTCGGACAATTATGCAAAGAGAATAAAGACAGAATCTATGTCGCTACGAAAGCCGGAAGGCGGTTAACAACGCAAACCCCGGAAGGTTATAATCGTAAGCAACTTACCGAATTTGTTGAGCGGAGTTTGAAGAATCTGGATGTAGAATCTATTGATTTGCTTCAGTTGCATTGTCCGCCGACACAGGTTTATTATATGCCTGAGGTTTTCGGGATACTTGATGATTTCGTAAAAGAGGGCAAGCTGCGCTACTACGGCGTGAGTGTTGAAAAGGTGGAAGAGGCTCTTAAGGCGATAGAGTTTCCCAATGTTCAGAGTGTGCAGATTATCTTTAATATGTTTCGGCATCGGCCGGCCGAGCTATTTTTTGAACAGGCAAAGAAGCGTAAGGTTGGTGTCTTGGCGCGTGTGCCGCTGGCATCCGGGATGCTGACGGGTAAACTGAAAGCCGACAGCACATTTGCCTCGGACGACCATCGAGAATTTAACCGGCACGGTGAGGCGTTCGACAGGGGCGAGACTTTCTCCGGTGTTGATTATGATATCGGCCTTAAAGCGGTTGAGGAATTGAAAGCCATCTGTCCGCATGATATGAGTATGGTGCAATTTGCTTTGCGGTGGATTTTGATGTTCGATGCAGTGACGTGTGCCATTCCCGGTGCCAAGCGTCCGTCGCAGGCTGATGAAAACTTCGCCGCCTCGGATATGCCGGCTATTTCTGCTGAAATTATGGCTAAGGTGCATAGAATTTATGATAGCAATATTCGTGAATTAGTGCATCATTATTGGTAAAGCTGCGGCTGGTGGGCTTTTCGTTATGTATCAATAATAGAGGTGATAATATGCGAAAGATAATGATATTGGTCTTATGCGGGTTTATTTTTATTGGCTCAGGATGCAGCCGGAATACAGTTAGTTTGCAAGACGAAAATGCAGACAGCAGGTTTCCGGTGATAGTGTATCTCGAAACGAAAGGCAAGATTGTTGCTGTTATGTCCGGATATGGGAGAACTATTTATACAGTGACTGCTAAAGATGGAGAGATTCTTGGAGAGGAACTTTCCGAGCGAGAGCTACAAGCGAAGCTGCCGGAAATTTATCATCTTGTGAAGACATCATATACCGGTGAAGAAAGTAAAATCTGGGCGGGTGAGTAATGAAAAGTTATGATTAATAGTGCTAGATGCTTTATACTTGATTTTAGATCCCCGACTTATGTGGTAATGACAGGGGAGTTAGCTTTTTTCATACCGGCGGGTAGTTCTATTCCGACTTTTCCCTGAGTTTCTTTGAATTCTGTGATTATTTTGGCCGCGGCCTGAGGCTCGTCCACCATTGTAAAGACATTCAGGTCTTCAACGTCGATATACTGGTTTTCTTCGAGCATTTTTTCCTTCATCCACTTGATTAGGCCTAACCAGTATTCCATACCCATCAGAACCACAGGGAAAGTGGCCTGCTTTAGTGTTTGAATCAGAACAAGTGATTCGAAGAATTCATCCATAGTCCCGTATCCGCCGGGGAAGACTATAAAGCCGTGGGCGTATTTGAGGAACATTACCTTGCGGACAAAAAAGTATCTGAAGTGTAGTGATATATTCTGATACTCGTTAGGGATTTGCTCCATGGGCAGCTCGATGTTAAGACCGATACTTGTGCCGCCTGCTTCAGTGGCCCCTTTGTTTGCGGCTTCCATAATACCGCCGCCACCACCGGTTATTACGCCGAATCCGGCCTTTACTATTTCCGATGCGGTCTCTTCGGCAAGCTTGTAATGTGGCGAGTCGGGTTTGGTTCGGGCGGAGCCGAAAATTGATACCGCCGGTCCGACTGAGGCAAGCTCTTCGAAACCTTCGGTAAACTCAGCCATAACTCTGAATATTCTCCAAAGGTCCTTCACTGGACTATCAGTAGTATCAATCATCAGTAGAATCTCCTTTAATTGTCATATTGTATCTCACCACAAAGCCGGGTCGCCTGCAGCGGGGCAATATTTTGAAATCTGGCAGTTATCACAATCCGGTTTGCGAGCTTTACAAATATTCCGCCCATGAAAAATCAGTAAATCGCTGAACAATAACCAATTTTTCTTCGGTACTATTTCGGCCAAATCGAATTCCAACTTTACCGGATCTGCATTATCGGACAATCCCAGCCGCCTTGAGAGACGAATGACGTGCGTATCACAGACAACTCCGGGTATTCCGAAGGCGTTTCCCAATACGACGTTTGCGGTTTTTCTGCCCACGCCCGGCAGTGTTAAAAGTTCTTCCATTGTGCCAGGGATTTTACCGTTAAATTCCTCTATAACCTTTGCGCAAGCCCCCTTGATATTGGCTGCTTTGTTTCTAAAGAAACCTGTGCTTCTAATATCCGACTCGATTTGTTTGATATCGGCATTGGCCCAATCCCAGGGTGATTTGTATTTTTTGAACAAGTCCTTGGTAACCATGTTAACTCTGACATCCGTGCACTGAGCGGAGAGGATTGTTGCGATTAGCAGTTCCAGGGGATTAACGTATTTAAGTGCGATTTTTGCCTGTGGGTATGTTTTTTTAAGAATCGGGAAGATATTTTTGACTCGTTCGGCCACCTTGGTTTTGTTAACCTTTTTTCTTTTTTTAGGAGGTGTTTTTTTCTTTGATTTTTTCGCCATTTACTTTCCTGAATTAAGATTTTGCAGAGCCTCTTTTAATTCGTCTGCGAAGAAAATCTTGTGCCATTTAATCGGCTCTTTTTCACCCGGTATCCGAAGGACGCTGACCGGTACGGCGCCGGGTTCGTTATATATGTTTTTTAGCGCAAGTGCAGCCTCGCTATCGATTTTTGTTGTGTTGGCTTTAATTGCCAGGACGTGATTTTGCTCTATTAGTTTTGCGATATCTTTGCGTTTGTAGACCAACTTATCTATGATTTCGCAATTCGTACAGAAGTCTGCGGTAAACTTAATCAGCACGGGTCTTTGTTCAGCCAATGCGGCTTCGACGATATCTGTGTCGTAATCCTGCCAGTCGATTCGCTCCGGTGTAAAAAAGAAAAACCACGCAGCTATGACTATAGCAACGGCGATGCCTCGTATAATCAGCTTACGGGATAGTTTTGTCCCATAAGTCACCCAGGTTCCCCACATCCAGATGCAAAAGCTGAGTATCACTGCAAAGTAAGCGAGATTAAATCTGTTTTCCTGTGGAACGGCCTTAATCATTTTAATTGCGATAATCAGCAGAAGGAAACCCAGCGCCTGTTTAAAGTACTCCATCCACTTTCCAGCCCTTGGCATACGTTTCAATAATCCCGGCATTGAGGTAAGTATTGCATAAGGTGCGGCCATCCCCAGACCTATGACCATTATGGTCGTGGTGGCAAGCAGGCGTGGCTGGGCCTGTGCCCAGACGAAGGCCACCGTCAAAATTCCAAAACTGCACGGCGTGCTTAATATTGCCGCCAGAAAACCCATACCTATAGAGCCTAAATATCCTTGACCTGTTCCCGACTTGCCGGCTATCGAGGAGGGAACTGTAATTGTGAACAGGCCGAACATAAATAGAGCCATCAATATCATTAGAATTGCCAAAGCCATGGCAATAATCGGATTGCGTAAATGGTCACCCCACCCTAAGGAGGTATCATAAAAGCTTTGTAAGATAATGCTGGCTGTTGCGAGGCATGCGAAGAACAGCAATATCCCGAGACAGAAGGTAAGCCCCATTGCCGTTGCTTTGCCTTTGCTTTGTTCGGATTGTTTAACGATTCGCATTACTATAAGCGGCAATACCGGCCATACACAGGGCATAATGTTCAGTATCAGACCGGCCAAAAACGCCAAACCCAAAGCAACGCCGATAGAGTAATCCGGTCCCTGTATAGTTTTGGTTGTTTCATCGGTTTCGACGGTTTCATCAGTTTCATCGGTGTCCTCTAAATCATCGGTATCGTCGAGGGTAGCAAAACTAATCTGGTTCCATGAGTCACGCAGAGTCCAGTCAACAGTGGAATTTATTGCATGCTCAAACGGCGGCAGGCATAACATGCTCGTACAAGCGATGCCTGAAATTTTAACCTTTATGTTGCTCTGAGCCATTTCATTATCGTCTGACGGAATGGAGACAAAAGTGATTGGCACAAAAACGATGAAATCACCGACGTACACTTCAATTTTTTTGCCCAGTGCGTCTGTGAAAAGTTCCCATTTTGGAAAAACGGCATTTCCAAAAATGAAGTAGTCTGACTTCAATTCAACTTTTAGCTCAAGTCCGGGAGCAGGTGCGGTTTCAGAACTTGCGTAATAGTGAAGGTCGTCAGTACCTTCAAATATGACAGCTATTCCGATTTTATCATCCATTCGGGCAGGTTCGATGTGTGCTGACGAAGATTCCTGTTCGTATTCCACTAACTTTGTGCTGGTTGTAACATCAGTTATGTTTGTTAAAGCCGGCTGGTTTTCGGTTTGAGCTTCGATGCTGCCGGTTAATGTGAGAATACAGACCGCACAAAGAAAATTTCTGAGAAGTGAATTTTTTGATATCATTGGATTTACTCCCCGTATATTTGATTCAAGAGGCAATTGTAATAGCAACGAAATTAGTCAGTTGATTGGTCCTGCTGTTCTTTCGGGGCGTTTTTTTGATGATTATTC
>JASFVS010000013.1:0-19920 GCA_050049715.1 Phycisphaerales bacterium | reverse complement strand
ACAACAACGCATATCATTAATCATCATTTCTCTCATTCTGTTAGCCTTTGTTACAAAGGCCGTTCACGTATATAGAAAAATATAACCGACTTGAAAACCGGTAAAATGGAGTAAAGACTATGTGCTTATATACTCTGGCCGGGTGCGTTGTACTTGTAGCGAAGTGGGTTTGTTCCTTCTTTTTCATATTGCTTTATCGCATTATGGGATTTCACCAACCAAGTCCTCTATATCCTTTTAAGGAAGAAGCAGGAAAGATAATTGTCAATATCTTATCGAATATCACCGCTGTTTACGCTCTTGTTATCCTTTTTGATAAACTACAACTTCAACTGGGTATTGCCGTGTTAGCCATGCCGTTGCTTGCCGGCCTGCTTTGGAGCCATTACAATTTAACGAGAGCCAAACAAGGTATCGCACCAAGCAGGCAGATTGCTATGGTGTTCGTTCGATTCAAACAGCAAGTGGAAAATCAATATGGCAAGGAAACAGCGGAAACTGTTGCCGGAGAGGAATTGAAAAAAAGATATCTCACCCGGAGTGAATACGCGTATTTAATAGGCAATATATCCGGGATAGTACTTGGAGCCCTCATTTTTCTTCGTAATTTGCCGCTATTATGAGTGATTTTACCAGAAAGACCTGAAAACAACCTTATCAGCATTGAAAACCGAGATTATGTTCATTTTATTAGAGTCTCTAAATAATACTGCCGGAGAATGCTTATTAAAACCTGTACAGGCATATTGCGGCCTGGGTTCACCTTTGTTCCAAGATGGCCGGGAGGGACAAGTTGCATGAAAATTTTTATCTTTTTAGAAAACTGAACATTTTTAGTTCTAATCCCCTATATTTCGTATATAATGTTTGACTCAAGAACCGATATAGATTTTAGGAAGATACTTATTTTAATATTGAAAGCCTGAGTAAAGATAAGGCTGGTTCAAGCGAATTTGAAAAAATAGTTAGATGCGAAGAATTGCGCATTGTAACATCTCACTTACAATCAGAGGATTTTAATATCTACTGACCAATCGGATAAGTGACCTAATTACATCGTTCTCCTCCTGCTAATTTCGAGATATCGCAAGAAGCCTCCGTAGAGCCCACCTCTACTCATGAAATGTATTAAATTGGGAGCGATGTTATGAAGATACTTCTTGTTAATCCGGAAATACCGGTCACTTTCTGGAGTTTTAAGAATGCCCTGAATTTCATATCGAAAAAGGCCGCTTTACCGCCTCTGGGATTACTGACAGTTGCCGCGATGCTGCCTCGAAACTGGGAAAAGAAGCTAATTGATATGACAACAACGAAATTGCGGGACAGAGAAATTCAATGGGCTGATTATGTATTCATCTCGGCTATGCTCATCCAGCAACAATCTGTGGACCAGATAATTGAGCGATGTAAGAATATCGGGGCCAAAGTCGTGGTAGGTGGTCCACTTTTTGCCAGTCTTCCCGAAAAGTATGAGAATGCAGACCATCTCGTACTTAAGGAAGCCGAACTGACCTTGCCATCGTTCATAAGGGACATTCAAAACGGTTGTCCCGGGAAATTTTACAACACGCACGAGAAAGCCGATTTGTGCCAGACTCCGATTCCCCTTTGGAACCTCATCAACACGAAAAAATATGCAACAATGTGCATCCAGTATTCGAGGGGATGCCCGTTTGATTGCGACTTCTGTGATGTTACGCGGCTTTTCGGACATAAGATACGTACGAAGACAAAAGAGCAGATATTGGATGAATTAGACAGCCTGTACTCGCTTGGCTGGCGAGGTGACGTATTTTTCGTAGATGATAACTTCATTGGAAATAAGACTAGTGTAAAAACGGAATTACTTCCTGCAATCATAGGCTGGATGCAAAAGAGGCAATACCCGTTTTCGTTTAATACTCAGGCATCCGTCAATCTCGCAGACGACGAAGAGCTGATGGAATTGATGGTAAAAGCCGGCTTCGACTGTGTATTCGTAGGGATTGAGACCTCGAATCAGGAAAGTCTCGCTGAATGCAACAAAGTTCAGAACAAAGGCCGTGATTTAGTTGCCTGCGTCAAAAAGATTCAGAGGGCAGGTATGCAGGTCCAGGGCGGATTTATTCTCGGTTTTGACAGCGACAAGACCTCGGTTTTCGATAGTCTGATTCAATTCATTCAAAAAAGTGGAGTGGTAACTGCTATGGTCGGACTGCTGAACGCACCGAGGGGGACCAAACTTTATCGCAGACTTATGACCGAAAACAGGTTGCTGAAAAACTCTACCGGCGACAACACCGATTTCTCAATGAACTTTATTCCCAAGATGAAGACTGAGGAGCTTCTCAAAGGGTATAAAAAAGTTGTATCCACAATTTATTCACCCAGGAACTATTATGAACGCATCCTGACATTTCTCAGAGACTATAAGCCCGGGAAAAACTACAAAGTCAAGTATCGCCTTTGTGATATTAAGGCATTCCTGAAATCTATATGGCGTCTTGGAATAATAGGCGAAGGCCGGTTTTACTATTGGAAACTTATCCTCTGGTCACTTAGGAGACCGCGATATTTTCATTTGGCCGTTACACTCGCCATATACGGATTCCATTTCCGCAAGATTTTTGAAGGATATAGTTATGCATAAAGTCAGACTATCCTCCAAATATCTACTTTAGATAGCTGTTATAGCTTAAAATTGTTATATTGTCTCCATTATTTTACTAATGGTCAGAGGCAAATCTATTTTTGCTCCTCAAGGATACCCATGCCGCTGCGGTCCGGGTAGGGCGGCCGCTTGGCCGGCACATAGGGATTTGCCTCTATTTCTTCCAGCATGTGTTGTATAGCAGCATCAAGCTGCGGGTCGCCTCCCTCGACCATTAAAGCCGGGTCATCGATGACCTCGATATCCGGGTCCACGCCGTGTCCTTCCATAGTGAGCGTTCCATCGGTTTCATAGAAGGTAATGAAAGGCACGGTTATCCTAGCGCCATCAATCAGACGCGGATTCTTGGAAATACCAATCACGCCACCCCATGTCCGCATACCGATGAGCTTGCCCAGTCCGGCCTTACGGAAAAGGTAGGGGAAGATATCTCCGCCTGAGCCTGCTTCGCCGTTAATCAACATACATTTAGGCCCCTGATGACTCAGTGTCGGAACTCGCCAATCGTTTTCATACCGCTCGAATATGTGCAGATAAATGGGACGATTCAACAGCTCAACGAATCGGTCCGCGATATTACCGCCGCCGTTCCATCGCTCGTCGATAATTAGCGCATCTTTGTTCATCTGACCGTAGAACTGCCGGAAAAGCTCACGCTGTCCCCGGTTCCCTGTATCCGGCACGTGTATATAACCAACCCGGCCGTCGGACTTCTTATCGACATACTGACGATTGCTCTCGACCCAGTGCCGATAACGTAAATCACCTTCGTAGCCTAACAACTTCACTACCACATCCGTTGCTTTCTCAGGATCCGGTTCGGCGCCAACGGTCAACGTCACGGTCACACCCGCAAGTCCCTCGAAAGCCGCCCAGGGCGCTTTAGAGGTATCAACCGGAACTCCGTTCACCTTGAATAGATATACGAATTGCTCGCGTTCTTTCTTATCCAAACTATACAAAGCAGAGCGGGCATCTGTGTCCCATATTCCCCCTTCGTAAACCTTCGAAATACGATAGTATCCCTGGTCTAACTCGAAGTCTGTACCGAGATAACCTATCGACTGGCGCGGGCCGGAATCTATATCACCGCCGCCATAGTAAGTATGACCGGCATTAACCTCACTTATCATCTCCGCAATCACGTAACCGACATCACGACGGGACACACAGTCTTCCAGCATGGCCTCGTATTGCTTTCGTATTGCAGGCCAGTCAACCTTATGCATATGTGGGTCGTAGAAGTAGTCACGCATGAATCGCCAGGCATCGGCAAACATCTGCTTCCACTCCTCACGAGGCTCAATTACAACTTTCATCGGCCTGGTCACTACAATATTCTCGAGTTTTTGGCTCGGTTTTGCGTCGATAATACCGGTTTTGCCCCCGCTGCGAACGAGAAGCTTTTTGCCATCCGGCGTCATTTGCACGAAGTTCACCTTTTTAAGGACTGTTTTCTCCTCGCGTTTTTCATCGTTGGGATCAAAATACTGAAGCACGCTCTCTTCGCCGCGACGCAGATAAATCAAATGGTTCTTATCGTTGACAGCAAGGTGATAAAACCGACCGCGTTTAATGGGCACCCGATAAGAACGCAATTCCATATCTTCAAGCTCAATCTCGACCGGCTTGATTTTGTCCTTTTCTTCATCCTTCTTCTCATCTGACTTCTCATCGTCTTTATCTACAGCTTCATCAGACTCTTTCTTCTCATCCTCTTTTTCGGGTTCCTTATCACATGGCTTATTAGGGTCTTCGCACTCGGATTTCTTGTCACCTTCATCTTCTTTATCTTTATCTTCGTCTTTCTTGTCCTCGTCCTTCTTTTTGTCCTTATCCTCTTTCTCAAACTCTTCTTCGTCACTCCTGGCCTTGAAAGGATTTGAGACATCCTTTCGCAAAGGAATCGCATGCAATACGGCCGTATCCTCATAAATAAAAGTCAGGCCCGCATCGGCATATTTAGGTTGTGAAATCTCACGCTCACTGAAGAAGTATAAAAAGTTCCCATTACGGTCAAATGTAGGCAGATAATCGACGAACATGCCTTTTGTTACCTGGTGGAGCTCGTCTTTCTGAACGTTATAAAGCATAACGATGTTCATGTTACCCATATTCGGTTTGGTATAGGCTATCCACTGCGAGTCCGATGACCAGCGAAACTCACTCGGAACTCCCCATCGCCAACCGCTGATATTGATACGGTCGAAATAGCGTACTTCGCGCTGCTCGACATTAAAAACGTAAAATTTGCTTTCATGGTCCGTAAATATCATCCACTTAGAATCGGGTGACCAGACCGGCTGATAACGATAGCCGGCTCCCATAGATGTAATAGTTTCCGGCTTTCCTTTTCCATCCGCCGAACGAATAACAAGCTCGTTCTCGTCGGATTCATCTGAAAAATATGTAATCCATTTTCCGTCCGGACTCCACGAAGGCTCACGCTCCGCAATACCACTCGTACGGGTGAGATTGCGAGGGGCACCGTGTTTAGCCGGCAAGGACCATATATCGCCCCGGCTTTCTACAAGTACGCGCTTCGCTTTAGGAGAGACATACCAGCTTGAAGCCCGTCCGCTCACATCCTTACGAATTGGACGAAGCTTCGGACGGGCGCCGGGAACAGTTATATTAACCGGGGTCGCCTGCTCACCGGCCAAATTCAATAGATAAAGCTTGGCATCGTATTCGAAGATGATTTCGCCTTCGCCGTTCGGCCCGGGGCCGTTCGAAGGCCATTTCACGTCATAATCTTTAAAGCGGGTAATCTGTTTTCTTTCCTTCGTATCTAAGTTATAGCACCAAATGTTAAGACGGTGATTCTGCCCCGCATCCGAAAGATAATATATCTTCCTGCCGTGCCACATGGGTATCGTGTCCGTCCCTTCCCAATCGGTTATCTTTTGCGAAGTATGGTTATCTAAATGGAAAAGCCAGATGTCCGAAGCCCAGCCCCCACGATAACGCTTCCATGTCCTGAAGTCACGATTACGCGGCGTATAAGCAAGCCATTCCCCATCTCCTGAAATAACTCCGAATCCGCCATAAGGCACCGGCAGCCGGGCCGGCAGTCCGCCTTCTTTTTGCACGGTGAACAGTTGAGTATGACGTGGTAATCCACCCAATCCGCTCATTGCAAACAGAAGCCTGTTATCGAACGACCAGTCGCACAAACGTTCGCCGTGGGAATGATATGTTACCCGATTCGGAATCCCTCCTTCAATAGGCACAGTGTATATATCATTATTACCGTCGTAGTTTCCGTTAAACGCAATAGTACGCCCATCAGGACTGAATCTTGGAAACGCCACTCCGCCGGAAGGGCTCGCCAAAGGAGAGGCCACTCCGCCAGCCCGCGGAACTACCCAGATATCGTCCGCATAGACAAATACGATATGAGTCGAGCTGACGTCCGGATAACGCATCATACCACCATGCGGCCGAACTTCGGCATAGACGGTGAAAGTATGAAAAAATGAAAACATTAAGACAAAGCTAAACATTGCAGATTTGGGAAGAACCTTCATAGTAATTCTCCTTTAAAATTAAACGTACCTTTTTCTATCAAAAACAAATCAAGTAATCGCAAATTACTTATTCTTCGCCTTCACTTTAGAAAATCGAATAAGAAGTCCGCCTCCATCCTTCAAACTATTAAAATCCCTCGACCATGGGGACTATAATCTACAAGTTTAACATTCATCTTTGTACTAAATCAAAAGTATTATCGTCAAGCAAAATCTCAAGATTACGATTTTGCACAGATGTACTCTTCACAAAACCAGGCAGAAGTGCCGAAAGAATAAGTGGATATCACTAATTCGAAGACAGTCTCTTTAAGTTCAAAGCCACACAATCCGATTACTTTGAACGAAAAATTCACACCATCATATTATACACCTTTCTTCAGTAATCTGCCTTGATTAAATCCTTAATTTTCTCCTCATAACTTGATTTCCCGAAACACAAAAAATATCGAAAAATCATTTTCTACCGCGGCTTTCCATCTTTTCACTATATCTCTTCCAAGGCTCCGATTTTCCAACCTGGCAGGGACTCGTTGGCTTATATACTCCAATAAAATCTTCGTTTAATATCCGTGCTATTTCGGAAGCCGTGATATCCCCGGTCGAAGATTTTATAACCTTACCAACCTGCTTATCGAGTATTTCCTGAGACATTCTCTCCGCGGCCTCTTCCTGTTTCTTAATATTGATATAGTCTCTCGTAAGTTCCGCCGTTTTGCGAATGCGTTCTGCGGTCGGCTCCGCTGTAGTGTCAAAGAAATTACCACACCAAAAACCAAGGTCACGATTACTTTCCATCATACCTTTATGCTTCTCAATTTGCTTCATGAACACTGCACAGTTCAGAAAACTGTTCTTAATCTCCCTCAGCGGCTCAACGGCATCAGGCATATACAAACGGTACACCTCAATGATATCATCGAACTGTCTTCTATGCAGCTTATCCTTGAATAATTCCATAATCATAAAATCTGAGAACCAGTGCGATATCCATTTTTTACGGAACGCCGTTGTGGCACGCCTGAATTTTTCTCTTTGTTGCCGAATCCAGTCGTCCATACGGCCAGCAATTCCCTCCAGTGACTCGGCCGCTTGAATCAATTCTCCATAGTGCTTTTCCTGAGCTTTGTTAACCCTTACCTGAGGTCTGCGCGGAATGATACACCGCGTTGTTAGAACAGTAACAGCAACCGCCCCTCCAATGCCGGTAATAATCAGCAAAATGATAAGCTCTAACAAATTCATAGCTCCCTAATAAAATTTATGAAATGATACGGAAAATGCAAAGGAACTACACTCGCCGTGCAGTTCTTAAGACCGATAAAGATTCTGATATGATACAACGCAAGGCCGTTAAGCGGCTACTCACAGCCTTTTTTCAGGAAAGTACAGAAGGGCCGTCAGCTCGACAGACTTTGCTCAGTTTTCATTTACATACGTCAAGATGCTGACTATTACAAAGCCCAGCCACACGTAAGTTATTGCAAGTATCCCAAGATAGAACGCAACCTCATCAAATATCCTGATAAATCTCCGCATCTATCTTCCCCCCTCAAGCTTTTTTCAGCTTGCTTTTTTAGAAGTTTTGCCTGGAAATTACCCTCCGCTTCCTCTGTATAAAGTATAACCCATTTTTTCCGAATTGCAAGGTCCGGAAAAAACGCCTCTCAGGCACTTATTCCCAGAACAGCCTTAAGCCACGCTTTTGCCATAAAACAACTACCGGCTAAAGACGGATGAACACCATCGGCCGCCCAATAATCAGGTGGGGCGTTCCTGATTGCCTCATCAAACATTGACTGAAACGGAATGAATATCGTATCGAACTCAGCCGCCATTTTCTTAGCGACGGCCCGGTAGCCATCAAAGTCCGGAAACCACGTCTCATCCACCTCGCCGCATTTAAGCACGAACGGCTCGCAAATCACTAACTTCACCTTTGGAAGCTCCCGGCGTGTACGTCCTAAAAGAGCACGATAATCTCTCTCGTATGTCTCTACGGTTCCCTCATAACCGTGTTTGGATGCGTGCCAGTAATCATTGACGCCGATGAGAATACTGATAATATCAGGCTTAAGAGCAATACAGTCCGCATCCCATCGGTCGGCAAGCTGAAATACCTTATTTCCGCTAATACCGCGATTATAGATTTTTGGTTTAACTTCACAATACCCGGCCAACACCTCTGAGGCGGCAAGTAAGACATAGCCTATACCCATTGCCCTTATGTCATTGGCGTTATCCTGTCTCCTTTTACTTCGACCTGCATCAGTAATCGAATCACCCTGGAATAAAATGACATTGTTTCTTTCAGTCAATCGATAAGACTTCCGGCCGGACGACATTGCCATTGTGTTGGAACAACCCGAAGGCAGTATAGAAGAAACCGTCAATCCTGCAGCAGTAGCACCAGCAACTTTCTTGAGAAAATTACGCCGGGTGGTTGGATTGTCTTTTAATCGCCCATTTGTCATGTTTATTCTCCTTATATACTTAGAACAATGTAAAATCCACTTTAGTCATATTCCCACAAAGTTCTATTCTAACCAACATAATCTTCCAATTCCAGCCAATTCGTAAAGCAGGTTATTTTGCTCTTGTAGCAAGAAAAAAGGTGCCATGGCAACCCTTTGCACTGCGAACAAAAACCTCTCGTGTGATTAATCTTCATAAATTTGTGAAATAATTCGAAAATTATGTTGACAAAGTTAGGTTTGCCTAACTATATTAGGATAAATGAAGATTCGTTAAAGGTATTTATGGCCACAGCAAAAAGCAAAAATTTAAGTGCCTCTCTGGAAGATTATCTCGAGGCCATCTTCAATCTTGCCGGCGAGTCCAATTTCGCCCGCAGCAGGGACATTGCTAAACAGCTCGGCGTCTCCCGTGCCTCGGTAACAGGCGCATTACGGGTCTTAAAGAAAAAGGGACTGGCAAATTACAAGCCGTATGATTATGTAACACTAACCAAACAGGGAAAGGCAACTGCAACAGAAATCGCCAAAAAACACGAAATACTGAAATCATTTTTTGTCGATATATTAGGCGTCGACAGGGATATTGCTCAACAGGCCGCCTGCAAAGCCGAACATGAGCTTGGTTCTGAGATTATTGCAAAACTGCTGAGTTTTATCGAGTTTGTAACGTACAGCAGTAAAAACGGTCGTAATTTAACAGATGAATTTCGAAAGTTCTGTAAAAGCAGAAAATAAGCAAATAAGCGAGATAGCAATGGAAGATAAGCATACGAGACCTTTATCAAAAGTTCGGGCGGGTGAGACGGTAAAGCTGGCAAACATAGAGGCCGGACGGGGTTTAAACAGCCGGCTTGCCTCGATGGGGCTGGTGCCTAATGTCGAAATAACAGTCGTTAATAATACTGAGCCGGGACCTTTTGTCATAAGCGTCAAGAACTCAAGGATGATGTTAGGTAGGGGGATGGCCCACAAAATTATGGTTCTGCAAAAAAGGGATAACGCTTGAGTTAATCATATTTTTTGGCGGTAAACTTCATTCAATCTAATCCTTGCATTAAAATCGAATCTGCAAAACAGGCGGCAGAATTATGATCAAAAAAATAAAAGTAGCCCTGGCTGGCAATCCAAATAGCGGCAAAACCAGCATATTCAATATGCTGACAGGTGCACGCCAGCACGTTGGCAATTACCCCGGCGTAACCGTCGAAAAGAAAGAGGGAATTTGCAAGTACAGAGATTACGAAATAACACTCGTTGATTTACCCGGGACATACAGCCTTACCGCCTATTCGATAGAAGAGCTTGTCGCCCGTAATTTCATAATCGAAGAACATCCTGACGTCGTGGTTGACATTATCGATGCTTCCAATATTGAAAGAAACCTGTACTTAGCCACCCAGCTTATTGAAATGAACGTGCCATTGGTCCTCGTATTCAATATGAGTGACGTCGCCGAGCAGAGGGGCCTGCAATTCGATACCGAGCAGCTGTCCGGACTCCTGGAAGCGATTATAGTTCCGACCATCGGTAATAAAGCAAAGGGTAAAACAGAGCTTCTCGACGCCATCCTCGAAACGGCTCAGCAGGGTAAACAACAACGTACTCATCAGGTAAGCTACGGCGAAGAAATTGAGCATGAGCTGGCTAAAATCGAAAATCTCCTGATAGACAACGAGCAACAGTTAGTAATGAAAGACGGCTCAAGATGGCTGGCGGTCAAACTGCTGGAGCAGGATTCCGACATAACTGGTAAAATCAAAAACAAACAGGTGCTCGATACCGTTACGGCAAGTGTAGGGCACCTCAAAGACATTTTCAGGGATGAGCCTGAAATCGTAATGGCCGACCGTCGTTACGGTTTCATATCAGGCGCATGTCAGGAAACTATCAGAAGCACCGTCGAATCGCGTCACAGTGTCAGTGATATGATAGATGCAGTGATTACGAATCGCGTACTGGGACTACCCATATTCTTAATATTGATGTACCTGGTTTTCTTTCTGACATTTAAGGTCGGCGAATATCCGATGGGCTGGCTCGAGCAGTTTTTCGGGTGGGCGGGCACAAAGGTAACCGGCTTCTGGCCGCAGGGCAGTGAAAGCTGGCTTATGTCTCTTTTAGTCGATGGCATCATAGGAGGAGTAGGTGGGGTGATTGTGTTTCTGCCGAATATCCTGTTGCTGTTTATGGCGATTGCGCTTCTCGAAGACACAGGCTATATGGCCAGGGCCGCCTTTATTATGGACAGGATTATGCACAAAATCGGCCTGCACGGTAAAAGCTTCGTACCGATGCTAATCGGTTTCGGATGTTCCGTTCCGGCCATCATCGGCACACGAATACTCGAAAACAAACGCAACAGGCTTACTACAATAATGGTAATACCTCTGATGAGCTGCGGTGCAAAGCTGACAATTTATGCACTGATAATACCTGCCTTTTTCCCCGCAGAATGGCGAGGGCCGATGCTATGGATTATCTACCTGATAGGAATCGTGCTGGCGATTATCTGTATAAAAATATTACGACTAACGGTTTTTAAAGGTGAAACCACGCCGTTCGTTATGGAGTTGCCCCCGTATCGTATGCCGACATTCAAATCCGTTTGCATTCACATGTGGCAACGAGGTTGGCTGTACCTTAGGAAAGCCGGCACAATAATACTCGCCATATCGATTATACTCTGGGCGATGAGCAGTTACCCGAAGCCAGACAAACAATCTCTAACTGGTTTAAGCCCTGAGAAAGCCCAGCAGGCTGAATTAGAATATTCGATAATCGGCCGATTAGGGCAAGCAATAGAACCGGCATTGAAGCCTTTGGGTTTCGACTGGAAAATAGGAACAGCGCTTATCGGTGCCACCGCCGCAAAAGAAGTCTTCGTCTCACAGTTAGCAATTGTATATGCCGTCGGCTCGGACGAAGTGGAGGCCGCTGGCGGCGATGAAGTCAAAGCCGATAGTCTAAGGGAAAAATTGCAAGCAAAATACACTCCTTTAACGGGCTTTTGCATTATGCTGTTCTGTTTGATATATGCACCTTGTGTGGCAACGATAGCGATGACAAAACAGGAAACCAGCTCCTGGGGCTGGGCTTTATTTCAATTTTTCGGTTTGACTGTTTTAGCATACATATTAACGCTCATCGTCTTCCAAATCGGCAGCAGAATATTATAAACAATCTTCGATTAGATAAGCCTTGTAAAACCACTTAAAATATCTTAATCGGTACCATCGGAACTAATTACCGGCTCATATGCTTTTCGCTTATAGACCTTCTCGTATGATTTACAAGCAGGGCACAGGCCCGATTCGAGTTTTTTAACAAACCAAAAAATAAGGCCTTTCTGCTTTCCACGCGCATGTTTGCAAAGTGGACACTCAAGACACTACCTGGCTCTCTTGCGATCTTCGTCTGTAACGTTTTCTGTCTGAATAACTCTCTCCTTTTTCAAACTAATCGTCTGTCAAAATAAAAAAGGTATATTAGTCACCATGGGCGCAATTATAACTATACAAACAATATTTTTAACTTTAATTTTACACGGCCACTGTCATAAAATTTAAATCCGACAGTAGTTTTACAAAATTCAATTTCATATCTGCTCCAAACCTCTCCTTATTAACATAACGGCAATTGCAGCGAGCAACAAGCTCGTGACTTTAGACAGGGCCTTTGAGCCGGCTTCGCCCAGAAATTTTATTAATACAGCAGACAACGAGAACACAAATCCCGCTACGAATATGTTGGCAATTACAGATATCATCGTAGGTAAAAGTCCGTATTCTGATACGATTACCAGAGATGTCGTCAGAACGGCAGGGCCAACTATGAGCGGCGTTCCAAGAGGAACCGCGCCAAGCTCTTTACCCGGGATACGCCTGCGTTTGACGGGATTTATAATATCAATAATTGACAAACAAAAAAGTATAGCACCGCCGGCTATCATAAAATCGCTTATAGTAATGCCCAATGCCCTGAAAACAAGCTTCCCGACAAGGATAAAACCAATCGCAAGGCACGAGGCCGTAACCATTGACTGAAGAATGATTTTTGCTCTTTCACTTTTTTCCAGGCCTTCGGTTATAGATATAAAAATAGGTAGTACGCCAATAGCATCTACCGCCACAAAAAGCGGAATAAACGACAGTAAAATATTCTTCAACATAACATCTCCTTCTTTACTGCAACTCACTCCTTACTTGGTAATCACGAAAAATACATACGCCGCATACATTACAAGAAACAAACCGGCCTCCCACCTGTCAAGCTTTCGCCTTTTTCCTGTAAACATAAAAACGAACAATAATACACTTGCAAGAATCAGTGCACCGATATCTAAGTTATGTTCAGTACCGAATGGTAGGGGTCTTATAAGAGAACTGACACCAAGAATAAAGAATACATTAAAGATATTAGAACCTACTACATTACCAAGAGCGATTTCAGGATTCCTTTTGTAAGCCGCCATTGCTGATGTCGCCAGTTCCGGTAAAGACGTGCCGACGGCAACAATAGTTAATCCAATCGTTGATTGGCTTATTCCCAACACAACCGCCAAACCGACTGCACCATCGACAACAAACTTACCGCCCAGAATCAACGCCGTCAGTCCGGCAGCAACCATAAGAGAGATTTTCCTTAAGCTACGCTCCTTTTGGGGTAAGAGTGTTTCTAAGTCTTCGAAATGTCTTGCTATTCCAAAAGAATAGTAAAGAAAAATGACAAAAAAGCTTAGCAATACTAATCCGTCAATTCTCGTTAATATCGAGCCTTCGGCATTATCAATTAATCTGTCATTAACTAAAATACCTAACAATACGGTGGCAAGAAGGCTCAGTGGAATCTCTTTCCAAACTGTACCTTTTGTGACCACAAGAGGAAAAATAATCCCTGAAATACCAAGAATAAGAAGAATATTCGCTATATTACTCCCCAATATATTGCCGATAGCTATGTCCGTACTTCCCTTCACACTGGCAAATATATTCACCGAAAGCTCGGGCAGTGATGTCCCAAAAGCAACTATGGTCAGGCCGATTACTAGGTCGGAAACAGATAGTTTCCTCGCCAGGGCGGTGGCCCCGTCAACAAGAAGGCTTGCTCCCTTAATCACTAAGACAAAACCCAAAAGCATCAATATAAAATCTAAAAACATACATCCCCTCTAAACAACAGAGTATAAGAAACCCTGATTTCGAATTCAGTATAATCTAAAATAACCGGCAGGCAATACCGCACAAAAATAAAACCCCCGATATCGCCGGAGGTTTTATTTTAATATTTTTTGTTAATTCCTGAATAACGAGTATTGAAATTACTCTATCACGTAAATGTTTTTCTTTTTACACATGTCCTTTAGTACCTTCGGCCAGACAGTTGCGCTTACTTCACCGATGTGGGCTTTTTTAAGCAATAGCATAAAAGTACGTGACTGTCCTATACCTCCGCCAATACTCAGCGGGATTTCGTTATTCATAATGGCCTGGTGATAGGGAAATTTCAGCATATCAAGCTGGCCTGTAAGCTCTAATTGTTTTTTAAGCGTTTCGGGATTAACACGTATACCCATAGAAGTCAGTTCATGCCGGCGCTTGGTTACAGGATCCCAGACAAGGATATCGCCGTTTATGCCGTGCATCGGTCTACCGTCTTCGGAAGTTGTTTCCGTTACCCAATCATCATAGTCGGCAGCACGCATTTCATGGGGATAGCCATCTTCCAGCATCCAGCCGATACCAATAATAAAGATTGCCGGGTACTCCTGCAGAATCATTGTCTCCCGCTGCTTACGAGGCAGGTCGGGAAATCTTTCAAGTATTTCCTCCGCATGGAGGAAAGTCAGTTCATCCGGAAGGCTGGGATATTTGTCGGATTTTAATTGAGGGAAAAGTTCCTGAACATGAATTTCGGCGCCTTTAAGGACTTTCCATATCTTCTTAACCACTTCTCGAAGGAAATTTAGATTTCGTTGCTCCGCTGTAATAGCCAGCTCCCAGTCCCATTGGTCAACGTAGGCGCTGTGGTCATGGTCAAGGAAATAATCCTTACGCACGGCACGCATATCAGTAAGTAATCCTTCACCAATCTCCATGCCATATTGCTTCAAAGCCATACGCTTCCATTTCGTTGCGGCCTGTACAACCTGGGCGTCTATCGGATTTTTATCTCTGTCATTTGAGATATGAAACTGGACAGGTGTCCGCGAGCCGTCACGGTCGAGCATATCATTTACGCCGCTTTCAACGTCCACAATAAGGGGAACGGTAACACGAATAAGATTCAATTCTTTACAGAGGTTTTCTTCGATATAATCTTTGGCGGCATATGTGGCTATCTGGGTCTCTTTGGGATTTAATAAAGAATTGTAATTCTGCGGCAGGATTTTCTCTAATTCGTTATAGTCACCTATCCCCGGACCTGCCAAATCCGCCTTCTTTTCGTCAGACATTGGTTTATCTCCTAAATAAATGTTTGTGCATACGCATCTTCAAAAAGTGTAAGTTTCCGTCGCTTAGGTATGACAGATACTAATACAAAAACTGATAATTTTCAAGATTTTCTTGAGATATAAATGAAATTAAAATCTAATCAGGTGTTTCTTAACCAGCCGACAAAATTTTCCAGGCCGAGTTGGATGGATGTTGAGGGATTATAACCAAGCTCTCTTGACGCCTTTGTCACATCGGCATAGGTGCGTTCGACGTCACCGGGCTGCAAAGGCAGATGTTCCTTCTTTACACTTTTACCAAGCGCTTTTTCGATTTCGGCTATAAGGTCGTTCACTGTAATTGGTTTCGATTCACCGAGATTGTAAATATTAAAGCCTTCGCATTTCTCCATCGCCGCAATTGCCCCGGCAATAATATCGTCGATATAAGTAAAATCGCGCATCATAGAGCCATCACCATAAACAGGTATTGGCTTGTCCTGCTCGATTAGTTTTGCGAACTTATGGATGGCCAGATCCGGTCTCTGTCTGGGACCATACACAGTGAAAAAACGCAGACAGGTTATAGACATTCCGTAAAGGTGGGAATACGTATGACAAGTAAGCTCACAAGCTATTTTAGTCGCCGCATAAGGCGAAATTGGAAAATCAACGTTATCGTTCTCGGAAAACGGGACCTTTTCATTATTTCCATAAACGCTAGAACTTGAGCCAAATATAAACTTATTTACTTTATGCTCTTTGGCCGCTTCAAGCAAAATCATAGTTCCATTTATATTAACATCTGCATAAAGCAGAGGCTCTTCAATCGATGGACGAACTCCGGTCCTGGCCGCCAAATGGACAATTATTTCAATATCGTCACTGAGCGCATTGTCCATGGCTGTGCTGTCACGAATGTCGGCTTCGACAAGCTTGAAATTTTTATTTCTAAGGCAGTCCTCAACATTTCTACGTTTGATTTGCGGATCGTAAAAATCATCGAAATTATCAACACCAATCACCTCACAACCATCTGAAAGTAAACGTTCACAAAGGTGTGAACCGATGAAGCCGGCGGCTCCTGTGACTAATACTTTGTGTTTCGACATGATGGTACTCCTTTCACGACGATTTGACATGCCGATATGCAAATACTTCGATTCATTTTCTCTCTAAACTGAAAAGATAATGACCGCCCCAAAAGCCATCGGAATCACAGCAATGATTCTAAAAATAATAAGCGATTGATTATCATACCAATCGAGTATTCGTCTAATCTTTTCCGGCCCGAGAACAAATATCAACAAACCCGCCAACAGAAATAGAATTCCGAAGGCGGCTATAACCCATTTGTGAGTACACTGGCTGGCACCAAGCAGAAAAATAACGGCTAAAACAAATCTTAACAGGGCGGCAAAATATATCCGCTTACCCCGTTTGACAAAATTCATCAGCCACTTCATAATATCCGGCCTCACTATAAACACAAACCCAATGAGAACAAAAGCTATACCTATACCTTTGATTACAATGTCCATACTCATAATCTTCTCCCTCTTAACTACCCCTTTTTCCGGCTATGGTAAAACAGGAGCCCTTCCAATACTGTAATATTCTAATCCCGCCTTCTTAACTACATCAGGATTATAAAGATTCCTCCCGTCGAAAATAACGGGCTTCTTCAACTTCCTTGCTACAAGCTCGAAATCAGGATTACGAAATTCCTGCCAATCGGTAAAAATAACAAGGGCATCAGCATCTTCAAGAGCATCATACCCATTCCGGCAGGCCTCGATTTTGCCATCCAGGGCTGTTAGCGCCGCAGGGCCTGCCTCCGGGTCATAAGCTTTTATTTTCATTTTGCAATCGAGAAACTCCTTGATACAAAAAATTGCCGGTGATTCTCTTATGTCATCCGTTTTCGCCTTAAACGACAGTCCCCAAACAGCCAACGTAGTCTCCCCCTGTCTATCGGCGAAATAATCAATAACACGTTTTGCAAATCTCTGTTGCTGATTAATATTTATCTCCTGGACCGCCTTAGTTATCCTCATATCCACTCCGTTCAAAGAGCCGGTGTGAATCAGCGCACGAATATCCTTTGGGAAACACGCCCCGCCATAACCGACACCCGGAAATAAAAAAGCCGAACCAATCCTCGAATCACTACCGAGGCCCCGCCTTATAAGTTCTATATCCGCACCGAGTTTCTCACAAAGCACAGAAATTTCGTTCATCAACGAGATTCTCGTAGCCAACATCGTATTAGCGGCGTATTTCGTCATCTCAGCAGAAGCAGAATCCATAAATAATATTCGGCTTCTTTTGCGCATAAAAGGGCTGTATAGTTGTTTCATTATATCTCGAACCTTAGGATTCACCGTCCCGATGATTATCCTGTCGGGCCGCATAAAATCCTCAACGGCCGACCCCTCCTTCAAAAATTCCGGATTGCTGACATAATCGACCGGTATCTCCGTCCTGGATTTAATAATATCCATTACTTTCTGATGTGTACCTACCGGCACAGTGCTTTTTGTTGCAATGATGCGATAAGCACTAATATTTTCAGCAATATCATTGGTCACCGAAATAATAGCTGATATATCTGATGACCCGTCCGGGGCCGATGGTGTTCCAACTGCAAGAAAGATAATAAAGGAATTATCTACGCCATATTTCAAATCGGTTGTAAAGTGCAGCCGGCCAAGCTTTTCATTGCGCATAACTATCTCGGTCAAACCCGGCTCATAAATCGGTATTATTCCATCTTTCAAACGGGCAATTTTCTCACTATCGTTGTCAACACACACAACATTATTACCAGCCTCCGCTAAACAACCAGCCGTTACTAATCCTACATAACCTATGCCAACCACACAGATCTGCATCTTATAAACTCCAGCTTTTCAATTTATAACTTCGCTTTATAAAATACCAAAAAATCACAAAATCTCTTAATCGAGTATTTCTATCATATCTACATCTATTTCAACGCTCGATGCCTGCCCGAGTATATCTATCTGCAAAACAAGGCGAGTAGCATTCTTTGTAGTAACAACAACACCCTGCAAATCAATTAATGGTCCTGCTACAACCCGGCATTTCTGACCTGCCTTGATATAGTTATGCGGCGCCAAAGGAGCGCCGGCACGAAGGGCTTGTTCTATTTGAGACAATTCATCGAGCAACTTCTGCTGGTCTATAACTTCGATTAGATTAGCCACACGATCGGTTCGCAATAACTCTATACGCTGTTCCTCCTGGCCGCAAAAAAATAAATATCCACTGAACAACGGCAAAAGAGAACGAATCTTTCTCCGGCTGCGACGCCGGGCCTTCCAGCTCATCGGAAGAAAGTAGCTGATATTCCTTCGGATTAAATCATGCGCCAGCGCCTTTTCGTTCCTGCTTTTTGTGTGAGCAACCCACCATTGGCCGGTAAATTCACGAATCGGCTTTTCTCCAGGCCAGACGATGGGTGGATTTTCACTCTCTTTTAACAATTTCAGGTCCCTAACTTATCCCATAGAATTTAAGCACGGTCTTCGCCACATATTCGACCTGGTCCGGCACAAGCTCGGAATAAATCGGCAGAGATAAAACTTCATCACAAAGACGTTCCGCTACAGGCAAATCACCCTTCTTGTATCCAAGCTCGCTGAAGCAATCCTGCAAATGCAGGGGCTTGGGATAAAATATCGCCGAACCGATTTGATTCTCAGATAAGAATTTTTGCAACTGATCCCGTTCCGGCACAACCACCGTATATTGATGATAAATACTCACATTATTAGCATCAATCTTCGGTACTTTCACAGGTGAGTCGGCGAAGATACTGTCATATAGGGCGGCGTTCTCTCTACGCTTGATATTCCATCCTTCGAGATGTTTAAGCTTAACATTAAGGACCGCACCCTGGATACCATCAAGGCGGAAGTTGCCGCCGATAATGTTATAGAAGTACCGGGGATGTTGGCCATGGTCACGGAGAACTTTAATTTGTTCCGCAAGGTCATCTTTATTGGTCGTTACCAGACCACCGTCACCGAAACCGCCAAGATTTTTAGTCGGATAAAATGAAAAGCATCCGTAATCACCAAAATTACCGCACATTACACCATCCTGGCTTGCACCTATCGCCTGTGCGGCGTCTTCAATAACGGCAATATTATGCCGCTTGGCAATCTCTTCGATGGGTTTCATTTGGGCTGCCTGCCCGAACAAATGCACAGGAATAATCGCACGTGTCTTTTCGGTCACTTTCTCTTCGATAGCAGACGGGTTGATATTATAAGAATCAGGGTCAACATCTACAAAGACCGGTTTCGCTCCGAGTCTGACAACAGAGCCGGCTGTGGAAAAAAATGTAAACGGAGTAGTAATAACTTCGTCACCGGGTTTGATTCCCAAAGCCATCAGGCTGACAAGCAGGGCGTCCGTTCCACTTGAAACACCGATTGCATGCTTGCAACTGCAATATTCGGCAATCCTCTTTTCAAATTCAGCTACCGCCGGGCCAAGAGCAAAATACTGGCTCTCGCATACTTCGTTTATCGCCTGAGTAATCTCGTCTTTAATCGTTGCATACTGCGCCTTCAAATCAAGTAGTGGAACCTGCATTAAAACTCCTTCTGTCATAATTTAAGCCCTTATAATTTTTTTCCCTGCCCCGCGAACAGTTGCGGTAGCGTTTCGTGCATCAACAACAAGTTTTGCGTTCTTAACAATCCATTTATAATCGTAGTCACTGTGGTCGGTTGAAATCACAATCACGTCATAGCTCGATAACATCTTCGCCGACAATTTTTTACTCGTCATTCTCAG
>JASFVS010000189.1:0-6403 GCA_050049715.1 Phycisphaerales bacterium | reverse complement strand
GCTGTAGTTTATCATGAGGACCCGGGTGTAACAGTGATTTATGACTGGACTGAGTGGGTTATTCCTTTGCAGGAATTTGCTGATCAGGGTATTGACCTGACCGATGTTGACAGGATTGCTATCGGCATCGGTACTAAAGGTGATACGTCGAGCCTTGGTGGTACAGGTAAGATGTTCTTTGATGACATTCGGCTGTATCTTCCGCTGGAGCCTGAATCGACACCTTAAGACCAAGCCGATAATTGGAATCGATTGATTCTACGGGCCTGTACTGATTTGATTCGGTGCAGGCCCTTGTATTTGACAGAAATCCCACACTTTTTGCTAACATTTCCATTTACAATCTACAAATCGTACCTATAGGCTCATAAAGAATCTGATTTTTTTCAGCAATGGAGGTAATATTACTTGACAGAAAAGCAAACAATGTGATATAAATAAGGTAAGCAGGGCATTTATAATCTTCAAGACCGCCAATAGCAAGGGTGGACAGGTCGGGCGTCACATGTTTAAACCCCTTGAGGGAAAGGGTCTTGTGTGAATTTGCTGTTTAAGAAGGAGATAGTATCAATTCATACGGGCACAGTCTCTTTAAACGCAGTCGCAGTTATTATTATCCGCCAAAGATACTGTGCATTTGGTGTGTGGCCAAAACATTACTATTCAAACTGTTAGGAGGAATATTATGATTAAGAAACTTACGCCCTTACTTTTATTACTGAGCCTGTGTGTAATTACATCCGTTAATGCCCAGAATATAATCTGGGTTGCAATGGACTGGGACGCCGACTCTGATGGTGTTAATGATTCTCAGGAATGGGTTGACATGCTTACGGACGAAGGTTATACCATCGATTTCAGGCAGGCATATTGGGATGAACTAACAGAAGATCTTGTTGCTGAGCTTAACACCGCCGACCTGGTGATTGTCAGTGCCACGACCCAGAGCGGCGTTCTTACTACCGATGCCGAAGAAGCTGAACTATGGAACTCTGTTACTGCACCAATGATGCTATGTTGTACATATGCTCTCAGGAACTCCCGTTGGAATTGGGTCGACAACGGAGATGCAGAGCTTCCTAACAATAATGGTGACCAGGGTTCGCCTCTGATGCAGGTAATAGAACCGGGGCATCCCATCTTCGAAGGAATATCGTTAGATGAGAATAACCAGGTACAGATAGCAGACCCAACGTTGGGTTCAGGCCAATGTACGTTTATTGGCACTGCCGATGCTGGAAACGGTACACTAATTGCAAAAACAGTGGGCAACGAATGGATTTGGATAGCCGAATGGGAAGAGGGGGTTGAGTTCTACAACGGTGCCGATACCTACGCTACAAACCTGAGAATGACCTTTAGTATAGGCGGGCATGAAGTTGAAGGTAATGGCAGGGACGTTAATCCCGCCAGAGGGTATAACTTGACCGATCAAGGCTACAGGCTTTTCTTAAACGCTATCCAATATATGCTTGGTATAAGTATCACTCCGGGAAAAGCTGGCATACCCAAACCCGTCGGTGGTACGACAGACGTGTCGCGGGATGTCGTCTTAGGCTGGAGGCCGGGAGTATATACCGCTACGCATAATGTGTACTTTGGAATGGAATTCAACGACGTCAACGAGGCTAGTGTAACTGATACACGAGGTGTGCTGGTCAGCCAAAACCAGAGTGCTAATAGTTATGACCCTCCCGGGCTTCTCGATTGGAACCAGACATATTACTGGCGTGTAGATGAGGTTAATGAAGCAGAGCCGAATAGTCCATGGAAAGGTAACGTCTGGAGCTTTACGATACTCAACCATTATGTCGTGGAAGATTTCGAGGATTACAACGACTACCCGCCCGACAGGATATTCGATACCTGGGTAGATGGTTGGGGCACGACAACAAACGGCGCCACGGCCGGTTATCCTGAACCGGACTTTAATGCTGGTGAGCATTTTGTTGAGACACAAGTTGTTCATAACGGCGAGCAGTCTCTGCCGTATTTTTACGACAACGATATGAAATATTCAGAGGCTGAGAGACCATTGACTGATGAGGCACGCGATTGGACCAGAGATGGTGTTCAGGAATTATCAGTATGGTTTAGAGGTTATTTGCCGGAAGTCGGCAGCTTTACCGAAGAACCGGCTGGTACATATACAATGACTGCCACCGGGGAAGATATCTGGGGCAATTCAGATGCATTCCACTTTGCTTATAGAGAGCTCACCGGTGTCGGTTCAATTATTGCAAAGGTCGAGAGTGTGGAGCAGACGGATGTATGGGCAAAGGCTGGCGTGATGATTCGTAATACGCTGGAACCGGGTTCAAGACATGCTATGGTGGTTGTTACACCCCAACAGGGTGTTTCCTTCCAGCGTCGCACCGTAACATCAGGAGAAAGTACCGAGACCACAGAAGCAGAAATCACAGCGCCGCAGTGGGTGAAAATAGAGCGTGACATATCTGGTGACTTTACGGCCTCTTATTCGTCCGATGGCATCTCATGGACACAGATTGGACTTGATTCGATTAACATGAATTTAACTGCGTATGTGGGTCTTGTAGTAACGGCACATAATCCCATTGAGGTTTGCCAAGCCGTATTCTCTAATGTTAGTATCACAGGTACAGTCACTGATCAGTGGACGAACCAGGATATCGGCATACTCAGCAACTCTCCTCAGCCGATGTATATGGCAGTCTCCAACAGCACCGGCGAGCCCGCGGTGATATATAATGAAGACACCAGCGCAACAGTGATACCGACTTGGACGGAATTTATTGTTCCTCTGCAGGATTTTGCCGACCTTGGTGTGGATCTGACCGATGTTGATAATATCGCTATCGGCGTTGGAACCAGAGGCGAAACTACAACACTTGGCGGCACAGGTAAGTTATACTTTGACGACATCCGGCTTTATCTGCCACGAGAGTCTGAATTGGAATCAGAACCGGAACCTGCACCTTAGGATTAAACCGGTAATCGGGTCTAACATTTGTATAACAGAGTTGTACTGAGTCGAGGCTTATACCAAAGAGCTTGGTATAGGCCTCTTTTTTTGATAGTTTATTTTTCTCCGGTGTACCACCATTCGGGGACGTTATCGCCTGTTGTTTCTTCAATTGACCCAACATGCCCATCCAGCCAAAGTGCATTGGCTCTTCCCCCTGTTTTAAAGGCGTCTTGGCCCCTGATATTGTGTCTGAAAATGCCCCGATAGAATTCTGAGCGATCACCACCCTCGCGGTAATGTGTCAGATTCATAGTGCCCGGGCCGTCATTATGAAACATATCCACACTGCCCTGTTCCATTTTTGGTTCGACATGGTCGTGGCTTAAGACGAATTTTGAGTGCTCACGAATAGCAGTTACTTTTTTATTGCTGGCATTTGAATTTAGGCTAAAGGCCGCCTTGTGAATAAGGTCTGGTTCACCGGGATATATTAGTTCAGCGACAGTTCTGAAGCTTGGACAGCCGAAGACTTTTGTTTCTTTTATATAATCTTTATAGGCGGTACCCCAGTAGGCACCGGTGGCATTATTTCCCCATCCGCTGTTGTTGGCTCCGAATTGTTCCCAAAAAAAACCGTTATGCCAAGTTGAATCAGCCATTTTGTATTTGTTATCCTGAACGTAGAGTAATATTGCTAATCCAACAGACCTTAAATGTGACTTGCAGACAGTTGCCTTTGCACTTTCTTTGACTTTTTGCAGGGTGGGTATCAAAATGGCCATCAACAGGGCAATGATGGCGATGACCACCAGAAGCTCGATTAACGTGAATCCTTCGGTTTTATACCTGGCGGTTCCTGTTTTATAGCTCATTGTTTGTAGCATTTTGTTGCCCCTGTGTATTTGATGTTATCATATTTTCTCTTTTTTTCAAAATCTAAACCTTAATGAGGCCAACTACTTCGTCAGGGTTTGGTGTGGGCAATTAATGAGTGCGTATTGGATATATGCGATATCTGTTTAGACAGGGCGGCAGCTTTTTTCTTTTCTGTATGGCTTTTCTGTGTTAGACTGTCCGTACTTTTATTAAGGAAGGAATTCCTCTGAAAGGAAGCTATGAACCGGCCTAAAGTAAAAACCTTTAAAAAAACAGACTCCCGTACCCGGCCGGAATCAGAGGCGGGTGAAGACCGAACCGTTCAAGTTACCGATGGATATGGAATTGTAACGGCTCCGCGTGAGCTAAGTGTAGAGGGAATGAGGTTTCATTTCATCGGGGCCGGTGGTATCGGTATGAGCGGGCTGGCGCAGATTCTTATGAAGAATAAGGTGGTTGTGAGCGGTTCGGACCAGACGCCGAGTGAGATTATTGAAAAACTGTGTAATGCAGGAGCTGATATAAAAATCGGCCACAAGGCCGAGAACCTCGGGCCGGAAACGGACGCGGTTGTCATATCGGCGGCGATAAAAGAAGATAATCCGGAATTGAAGCCGGCTCTGGAGCGTGGATGTAAAGTTTATAAATATGCCGAGATGCTGGGCGAGCTAATGAACAATTATGAGGGCATTGCTGTCAGCGGTACACATGGTAAAAGCACAACGAGTGGGTGGCTTGTTTATTTGCTAAAGCAAGCCGGTATTGATGTGAACTTTATCATCGGGGCTGAAGTCAGTCAGTTAGGGGGCTCTTCGGGTGTGGCGGACAGTAATTATTTTGTGGCTGAGGCCTGTGAATACGACAGGAGCTTTTTAAATCTAAAGCCGAGAATCGCCTGTATATTAAATATAGAACAGGACCATCTTGATTACTATAAAGATGAAGGTGATATAGTTGATGCGTTTAGTGAATTCGCACGGGGCGCCAAACAGCAGGGTATTTTGGTTGCTAACGGGAATGATGCGAATGTGGCGAGGATTATAGAGCGGCACGCATCTGAAATACATTGTGAGACTTTTGGGCTTGATGGAGAGTGTAATTTTTATGCCAAAAATATTGAGTTGGATGAAGGACTTTATACGTTTGATGTCTATCATAATGATGAGCTATTGGGACCGGCGCGGATTTCTTTGCCGGGCAGGCACAATGTGTTAAATGCTCTGGCGGTGGTGGCTATGGCGGTTAACATCGGGCTGGAAGGGAAGGAAGTGCTCGAATTACTGCCGGGCTTTACCGGTATCGAACGCCGATTGATGTTGAAAGGGCGGTTCGATGACATTACAGTGCTTGACGACTATGCTCATCATCCAACTGAAATAAAGGCATCGCTTGATGCGATACGGCAAAGGTATGGTCGGGGGCGAATCTGGTGTATTTTTCAGCCGCATCAATACAGCAGGACAAGGTTTTTGCTTGATGATTTTGCCGAAAGCTTTAAGCTTGCCGATATAACTATTGTGCCGGATATATACTTTGTTCGTGATTCGCAGGCGTCCAAAAAAGAGGTTAACGCCCGGATACTTGCCGCAAGGATAAGACAGAGTGGAAGTGAAGCTTTATTTATAGAAGATTTTGGAGCTATTTGCGATTATTTACAGAGCAATGTGGCGGCCGGTGATATTGTGGTTACAATGGGTGCAGGTGATATTTGGAAAGTTGCAGATGAATATATTCAAAGGTTTAGAGGAAATAGTAGAGACTGATTATCCGTTGGCCAGGCGAACGTGGTATGGGCTTGGGGGGGCGGCTGATTATTTTATCAGGCCGAAAACAATCAAACAGCTCAGAGAAGTTGTCAGGCGGTGCAACGAGAATAATGTCCGGATTTATGTATTGGGATTCGGCTCGAATCTGCTGATTAGTGACGATGGCGTGCGGGGGGCGGTGATAAGGCTTGCGTCAGAGCAGTTCAAAGAGATAGAGTTTGACGGCGAGGAGGTTACCGTTTGGGCGGGGACGGAATTGAGCAAACTGGTTTTAATGTGTGTGGAGAAAGGGCTTTCGGGCATAGAGGCTTTGACGGGGATACCGGGTTCCGTGGGCGGAGCTGTGCGGATGAATGCAGGTGGGAACTTCGGTGATTTCGGTTCAGCGGTGGAAACAGTTACATTAATGGATAGCGAAGGTAATGTATTTGAAAAGAGCAAGCCGGAATTGGTTTTTGACTATCGCCGGGCTAACATTACCGCTAAATTTATTCTGAACGCATCGGTGAAGCTTATTGCATCCGACTCAGAGCAGATTATGCGTTCGGTGAAAGAAATCTGGATTCATAAAAAGAACAGTCAGCCACTGAACACGAGAAATTGCGGTTGCATTTTCAAGAACCCGGAAGGAGCATCGGCGGGCGCTTTAATTGACAGGTCGGGGCTTAAAGGTTTGCAAGTCGGGGGGGCAATAGTGAGTGAGAAACATGCAAATTTCATAATCGCCAATAAAGACTGTACAAGCCGGGATGTGGTTAGACTGATAGATGCCGTCAAAGAAAGAGTGAAAGAACAATTCGACACCGAGCTGAAG
>JASFVS010000187.1:0-6434 GCA_050049715.1 Phycisphaerales bacterium | reverse complement strand
TTGATATTGCAGGTGAGGTCGCCAAAGTTCTTGAAGAAATAGTCCAGGGCATCGGCAAGACTACCGACCTTGTCAGCGAGATTGCGGCCGCTTCACAGGAGCAGGCACAAGGCATCGACCAGGTCAATACTGCGATGGCTCAGATGGACAAAGTTACACAGCAAAACGCTGCCAACGCCGAGGAATCCGCCAGCGCCTCTGAAGAGCTTAGTGGACAGGCGGAATCGTTACAGAACATGGTTCAGGAGTTTACTTTAACTACTACCGCTTCCGGCAAGAGCTATGGTCATGCACAGAATGCCAAGGGTGGCCATGGTCCCGCCAAGCAACCTGGATTTGCTGCATCCGACCAGACGTTTCATAAAATAGCTGATGGTTCAGGCAACAAGAAAGAGCCGGTTGCTTCGTCGTCCAAGGGGGCGGAAAAGGCTATCCCGCTGGAAAACGATAAGAGCAGCTCCTGCAACTCTTCCTGTGGCTCTTGCTCCGATGATGATTTCAAAGAGTTTAATAATTAGATATAGTTCTCCTTTTGCACACCAGGCGGGCATGATAAAGCCCGCCTGGTGTAATCGTATGGGTTTTCGTATGGTCGCTCAGGATGGATTCGGAAAGAATAAATATTCTAATGGTGGAAGATGACCCAGGTGCTTATCGGCTCGTCAAAATCATACTTGCAGAATCGCCGCAGCCGGTTGAATTTGTTATTGAACCGGCTGGAACTCTGACTGAGGGACTGAAACTTTTGGCCGAGCAAAACTTCGATTTGGTTTTGCTCGATTTAGTACTTCCTGACAGCGAGGGGCTTGAAACTATCGACTCAATCCATAAGGATTCTCCCCACATCCCGATAGTAGTATTGACCGGTCTTTCTGATGAGGAAGTCGGTGTGGAGGCGATCAAAAGGGGAGCAAGTGATTATCTTGTAAAAGGTAAATTCTTCAGAGACGTGCTGGTTAGAACAATTCGCTATTCCCTTGAAAGGAAAGAAGTTGAACGCAAGCTTCAACTGGCAACAGATAAGTACAGGATGATTTTTGAAAATTCTGCCGTTGGTATTATGCTGGCAGATGAGCAGGAACGGCTTGTTTCCTGGAACGAATACTGTGAGATTCTGCTGGGTATGGACAAAGATGATTTGTATCTGAAGCCTGTCAGCTCACTATATCCCGATGAGGAGTGGGATAAAATCAGGTCTCATAATATCAGGCAAAAAGGAACACAGGAATATCTCGAGACCAGAGTAATCAAGAAAAGCGGAGAGATAATTAACGTTGAGATATCGTTAAGTATTTTAAAAGACACAAAAGGAAGGACAACCGGCTCAATTGGTGTCGTTAGAGATATTACCGAACGCAAGCGTACTGAAGAGAGTCTTAAGGTAGCCAAAGAGCAGGCCGAAAGTGCTTGGGCCGAGCTTGAACAAGTCAATTTGCAACTCGAAGCTTCAGTTGAACAGGCCAAATTGATGACGCAGGAAGCTGTAAGGGCCAACCAGGCTAAAAGTCAGTTTCTTGCCAATATGAGCCACGAAATCCGAACACCGATGAACGGGATATTGGGTATGCTGGAGCTTGCCCTTGATGAATCCATCAGTGATAAGGTGGCTGATTGTTTGCGAACTGCGAAGTTGTCAGCCGACACCTTATTAGCGGTAATCGATGACATTCTTGATATTTCTAAAATTGAGGCGGGCAAGGTAAGCATAGAGATTATTGATTGTTCATTAAAACAACTGCTTGCCGATATTGATGATTTGATGCGTCCGCAGGCCGAGCAGAAAGGCATTGAGTTTTCCATTTATATCGATGCGCCCGTTCCGGAAAAAATCCGGACCGACCCTACAAGACTGCGTCAGTGTCTGCTTAATCTTATCGGCAATGCCATCAAGTTCACAGACACCGGTTATGTACGCTTATACCTTGACAGACAGGGTGATGAAAACAACACAAGCATTCGTTTTGATGTTGAGGATACCGGTTTGGGGATTGAACCGGATAAACAGAAGCTTATATTCGATTCGTTTACTCAGGCCGACTGCAGTACAACACGGAAATTTGGCGGTACAGGTCTTGGACTAACAATTACAAAAAATCTGAGCAAATTATTAGGCGGCTCAGTTTCACTTGCGAGTAGACCGGGTAAAGGTTCGACATTTTCGTTGATTATTCCTGCCGGTGTCTATACGGGAACTAAGCCGTTAATGACTGAGTTTAATAAGAAGGATGCCAGATCGGAGGAACAGTCTGAAGATTCAATCAGATTTACCGGCCAAGTACTCGTCGCTGAGGATGATACCATAAATCAAAAAACAATCCTCGCAATTCTTAAAAAAGTTGGATTGCAGGCAGTCATTGCCAAAAACGGCGGAGAAGCTGTGGAGAAAGCAATCCAGGGGGATTTCGATCTGATATTGATGGATATGCATATGCCGGTTATGAACGGTTACGAAGCCACAAAAATGCTGCGTAAGAAAGGTTTTACTAAACCAATAATTGCTTTGACCGCCAGTGTTATGAAGAGCGACGCCGACAAGTGTATTGCCGCGGGCTGCGACCATTATTTGTCTAAGCCGGTCGATAGGAGGAAGTTGTTTGAAACTTTAAGTAAATATCTGTCTCCCGCGGGTTCAGAAAGTCAAGAACAGGAAGTGAAAGACCAATCGAGTCATATGGAATATGAAAACATTGATATTGTAAAAGACGAGGTGGACCGAATGAGCGAGTTTGTATCCGGAGGCCAAGGTGAACAACAGACAACCACGGCCGAACAACAACCAGTAATTATGGATGAACAAAAGAACAGTCCTAAGCAGGACATCATTGATTGGCCCGAGTTTAAGGACCGCATAGGTGACGAGCAGATGATTCAGGAGATTGTTTCTATATTTTTAGATGATAATTCAAAACGCCTGGAGCTGCTTATTGAGGCTCAAAAAGTGTCGAATCTCCAAGATGTTCAGGATTTGTCTCATTCCATCAAGGGCTCTGCGTTTACTCTTGCGGCCAAACCTCTCTCGGAGGCCGCTCATCAGCTCGAAGTTGCCGCAAAGGAGGGTAATCATGAGCCGACGGAATCGCTTCTTGCTGAGGTACAGAGACAATTTGATGATTTGAAAACATTGCTGTCCAAGCCGGACTGGATGCAGAGCATGGAAGTTGCAACAGGTTGTACATAAGCATAAATGAACGGATAAATAGCTATCGATTGATAAAAGGGTATATGATATGGGAAACAAAGATTTTTCGGGAATCAGAAATGAAAACTCGTTACCTGACCCGACGCAAATAGATATTCCGTCCGATTTGGATGGTTTGCTGAATGAATATATAGGTTCGGCAGTTTCTATTATATCGGATCTTGAATCGGCCGCCCTTGCTTGTAAGGGCGGAAATAATCAACAGCGAGGTGCTGCGACTGCTCGACTGATTTTACATAAGCTAAAGGGGGAGGCTGGTATAGTCGGAATTGATGACATATTTGAGTGTTGTCAGGAGGCAGAATCTGCTGCAGGAGAATTGTCGGGGGATGAACTCGTTAATATGTTGTTAAAAGTTAAAGATTGGCTTGATGCTGTGTTCAGACATCTTGCCAGTGAGATTGGTGACGTTGATGGAGAATATGCAGGTGAAGATGGCATGACTATCGAAAGTGAAGCCCAAGACCAGATAGGAATTGAAAAAGACTCGTCACTGAAAATTTTGATTGTGGAAGATGACTTTGTTTGTCGCAAGTTGATGCATGCTTTACTGTCTGAGTTCGGAGATTGTTTTATTGCAGTTAACGGACAAGAGGCCGTTGAAGCTGTTAAAGACGCTCTTAATGAAGGCAGACCTTATGATCTCGTATGCCTTGATATTATGATGCCTGAAATGGATGGTCACGAGGCCCTAAAATTAATCCGTGAGATAGAAAGTGGGCGTGGAATAGAGGGTCTCGATGGTACTAAAGTTATTATGACCACAGCATTAGGGGATTCCAAGAATGTTATTGGGGCTTTTAGAACGGGCTGTGAGGCCTATATTGTGAAGCCCGTAAGAAAAGAAAAACTTATTCAAGAAATGGGCAAACTCGGTCTTATTGAAGTTTCTGAGGATTGCAGTGTTCAATGAAGATTCTGATTGCAGAAGACGATTTGGCTTCGCGCCTCGTTCTGAAGGTGAATCTTCAAAAATGGGGCCATGAAGTTGTTGAAGCCCAGGACGGTGACCAGGCCTGGCAGTTACTCCAGACAGAAAAACCCAAAATCGCCATTCTCGACTGGATGATGCCTGGCGTAGAAGGAATGGAGTTGTGCCGGAGAATCCGCACGAATACCGAGGGCGATTATATCTATGTTATTCTGTTGACGGCCAAAGGTGGCAATGAGGATGTTGTTGTCGGTCTGGATGCAGGAGCGGATGACTATATAACTAAGCCGTTCGACAGGGAGATTATGCGTAGCCGGATTGCGGTTGGTGAACGAATTGTTAGGTATGAGACGTTACTTGCCGAGCAAAATGCTCAGTTGCAGCGTTACAGCTGCGAGATGGAGAAAATTGCCGAGGAACGCTCCAAGCAGTTAGTTCACGCCGAGAGGATGGCAACCGTTGGAGTATTGTCAGCCGGGATTGCACATGAAATCAACAATCCTACAGCATTTATTTCCGGCAATATTCAGACGTTGGGGAGATTTTGCAGTGACCTGGAGCCGTCGCTGCGTAAACAGATGGAAGAGAATTCTGAAAATCGGGGAAAGCTGGAATTTATTTTGGAAGAGATGCCTAAAACTGTGGAAGGTATACAAAAGGGGGTGGCCAGGATCTCCCGCATCGTGAATGGGCTGAAGAGTTTCTGCCGTAAGAACAAAGACTCAGAGAAAACAGCCGCGTGTGATTTAAATACCTGTATTGGGCAGGCACTGGAGTTGTGTCACAATGCATTGAAATACAATGTTACTGTAAATAAAGATATAGCCGAAGACCTGCCTCAAATTAAAGCCGACTCTCAGCAGATTGAGCAGGTGCTAATCAATCTGTTCGTTAACGCCGCTGACGCCATGAAGGAAATGGAACAGGGAATCCTGAGTGTAGCGGCACAATGCGACGGCGGCGCCGTTACGGTCAAAGTAAGTGACAACGGGCAGGGGATCCCTGACGACAAGCTCAACGATATATGGCAGCCGTTTTTTACGACCAAGCCACCGGACAAAGGGACAGGGCTGGGTCTTTTTACAGTTCAGAGTATTATAGAGAATCACGAAGGACAAATTAAAGTTGAAAATAAATCGAGCGGCGGAGCGGAGTTTAGCTTCACTTTGCCGGCTCTAACTTAAATTTGAAGGTATAAAATCCTAACGGTAATGATAAGTAGCAGATAAAGGGGTAGAGCAGTGAAAGCGAGATTATTAATAGTAGATAATGAGCCAGAAATTAGAGAGATGCTATCACGCCATTTCCGGTATTTAGGTTTTAAAGTAGATGTTGCATCAGACGGAGTTGAGGCACTTGAGAAGCTTACTGATGACAGAACCGAAGTTATTATCTCAGATATTGTAATGCCACGCATGGATGGAGTGGAGCTATTGAAAATAGTCCGGAATGAATATCCCATGATTCACACCATAATGATAACGGGATATGTAACGCTGGAAAATGCCCTTGCGTGTATGCGATATGGAGCCGACACGTGCATTTTCAAACCACTCGAAGACCTTACGGAACTGGAAGAGGCTGTAGAGGTCGCCGTTAGATGGCTAAAGAGATGGCAGGAGAAACTCAAGACGCTGCAAACAATGAATCCTATAGTAGCAGGGGAATCGAATGGTAGATGAAACAGCTTTTGATATAGACCCGGAATTACTTGCGGGTTTTGTTGATGAAGCCCAGGAAGGTCTGGCGGCGGTGGACAGTCTGTTCGTAAAGCTCGAAGCCGAACCTTCTAATGTTGAAGTTATCAGCGCCATCTTTCGTCCCGTGCATACTGTAAAAGGCAACTCTGCTTTTTTCGGTTTAATGAAAGTTAAAAATCTCGCCCATGAGCTTGAAACGCTGCTGGATCTTGCCAAGGAAGGAAAGCTGGTACCGGACCAGCCGATTATCGATGTCCTTCTCGAAGGTGTTGACCAGTTGAAGGAGATGCTTAAAAGGACCCATGACGGACAAGGCGAAGTTGAGGATGAGACATATTTCAAGGGATTACTGGATAGAGTAATCGCCGCTCGGGAAATCGAAGATGGTTCACAATCGCTTTGGGGCGAATTATCTGACGAGCTGGAAAAGGCAAAAACAGTTTTTGCCGGTCTCGATTCTTCTTATACGGAACAACTGGAATCTATTATTTCAATAGCAAATCAACTGAAAGCGGGTGAATCCTCTTCTGATGAACAGGGACATACGGAGCAGGCTAAGGCGGATTCTTCTGTTCCCGAACCGCTTCAGGGAATCAAAAAAATT
>JASFVS010000005.1:0-23009 GCA_050049715.1 Phycisphaerales bacterium | reverse complement strand
AAACTACCATCAGAACCATTATCAACTTTTTAACCATTTCAGCTCCATTTCAAAATAAGGCTTCAAATCAAATACAGAAAAACCGTCTATATTTCTACCTTCGCTGCACTTAAAGTCCTATATAAGAAACAACAGCTTAGTATCGTAAAGATACATTCTACTGTTATTCTTGTTCGGCTATTCGAGCAAATTTGCTTTAACTAAAGCGGCAAACCGGCCTTTGCACCGATTTTTCTAATATCCTCGAAGAAAGGCGTTCTTTTTTGTTCTACACACTCGGCGGCATAAAGATACATAGCCGCCGACCAGCTTTGCCAGTCCTGCCCCTGAGGCGTGCCATCCTGAGCCCGGTGCCACTCGTTAAAGCCGAATTTAACATTAGCCGCTCGGGGCGGGCGGACAAGCTCAGTCAAAGCAAGTAACTTTTTCTCTGCGAGCTTATACCTTTTGCCGGCTACCAGAGCCGCAATATAAAAGCCGCAAATGAAAGGCCAAATCCCGCCATTATGATATTCGCCCGGCTGATTGTACTTTTCATAACGAGGCATCCAATCAGGGTCATCTGGCCTGATATACGGGAAGAAATTCGGCGGCAAATCAACGGCAAGGTCTTCGTTTTGCCTTAAGGCCTGTGACTCTTTTTCTATCCATAATATCAGTTTCTTGGCCCTCGATGGAGATGCTATGCCGGAAAGAATTGCCAGGCTATTGCCTAAAAGGTCGAAACGTTCACTTCGAAAGACTTTATATGACCAAAGTGCGTAATAAGGTTTGCGCCTTAGAACCAAGCCCTCATGGACGTGCCGATGTTGCCTTTCCCCCTTAACAGTAAAGCTTTCCATCGACTGCCTGACCTTTGCCGCACGCTCATACCGGCCGAACAAACATAAATAAGTATAAACGACCGTATTTACAAACAGTCCATACCCCAAAACCCACTGTTCATCACGCCAGTCACTCGTCGGCAACTGCGCTACAAGATACCGGTCTGTAGGACTCCGATACTTCATCCAGGTTAAGGCTTTCCGGACGGCCTGCTCGAGAAAATCACCCTCCTTCATAACCTTTCGGTAAATTCCGACGGCCACAAGAAATAAGGGAGTCGTATCGCTCGAACCCCTGTCTTGTGGGTCATGAACCAAAGATGGAATATGTCCTAACTCAGACTGATTCTCCGCCAGTGTTTCCAGAACACGCCGTAACGATTTAAGCAATCTTTTATTCTGAGTGGTTAATATGCCAAGCGAGCATATCATCAGGTCCCTGGTGTACGGCTCGGGATATCCCCATGCTGCGGTCCTTGGCAGGTTTCTATAAGCGCCATGATTATTGTTAAGCAACACCTGCATGGCCGCTTCTTTAGCTTTATCGATCAGGTCTTTTTGCTTTTTATGCATATTACGATATACCTAAACGCTCTGAAACAATCTTGACAAATCTCTTCGCTATCACTCGATAGTCAAACTTCTCGACGACGCGTTTTCTTCCTCCTTTTCCCATTTTTTCCCTTAAAGAAGCATCCTGCATCAAATCCATAAGATAATTAGCAATGTCGTTAATACTCGCCCGGTAATCTACTATTCTCGGCTTTTTAAAAACATACTTGTGTCTTTCTTCATAGCCGGATTCATCCCCAAGCACCGCTTCTCTAAGTCGTATTTCCTGGGCAACCGACGCTAAAAAAGCAGTCTTTCCGTGTACCAATGTGTCCAGCATGCCCATCGCCTTTACTCCAATTACAGGCTTTTCACATGCATTAGCCTCTATCTGAATCATTCCGAAACCTTCCAGGCGTGAAGGCGCCGCATAAATATCACAGGCCGCCAAAAGATAAGGCATAAAGTTCCTTGAAACCCTGCTGGTGGCGTAAACGACGTTTTTGTCTATCCCCAAATGCGTTGCCAATTGTAAATCCGCCAGGTTCTGTTGCTCGGTACGAGGCTGAGGCCAGACTTTGCACACATATTTCCAATCCGGCGCCTTTGTGTCATTTATTGCCATAGCTTGTAAAACTTCCTGAGCGCCTTTCGATGCTGCATCCCCACCAACAGTCAAAATCATAATCTGGTCGTCGGCAACCCCCAACGCCTCTCTAACCGACGCAACCTTCGGGTCACTCTTCGAACGAGGTATAAAAGAGTCTGTGTCACAGCCGACGTGTAATACTTCGATGTTCTTACCGCTAAGGCCGTCTCGCGTATAAACCTTTTTGACCCAGTTCGATGTTACAAGTATCAACGGCAAATCCTCCAGAATCTCACGGTAATTCGCCATATAACCATCAGCCACAAGCCAAGGTATCGATGTAACTCCATATCTTTGAGGGTGAAGAACCAAATGGGGAGTATGCCCCCAGTAACCAATGCCCACAACAACATCGGGGCAGAACCATCTGTAATACCATTCCTTTTCCTGAGCCGACTCGAAGTTGACGGAAAACACATCAACTCCTATCTCTTCCAATCCCCTATGCAGCAGATGACCCTGCGTCGCAAGGCCTGCAGGCGACGGTGGATAATCATACAAAAGCAACACTTTCATTTTTCAGTTCCTTTATCCGCATTTAAGTTACTTTTTTAAGCAATTGAACGCCTCTTGCCTTGGTGTTGTCCTGGCTTCAAAACTGTCTTTATCAAAACCATAAATATTAGTTATAATATCGTACTTTTGTCGCCAAATATCATCCGCCAGGTCAACTGATATATCAGCCTGCTCAATTGCCCTGGGAAGATATTCGCGGTTATTATCTTCATAAGCAAACGCCCATAACTCGTCGGCAAATAACCTATCACTGTTCCACAAAGCCAAAACCGCCTTTGCTGTTTCTTCGTGTCTCAAATGCCTCGTGTACTCGCCGGATGTACTATGAGTAACAATCAAGTCAAACTTTTCAGACGGCAGCAATTCTATTATCGTATCCTGAACTTCGCTATCATTTAAAGTTTTCTGTTCGGGCCCATCGTCAAGGTCGGCCATAAAACCATCGGCCCCAAGTTTTTCAAGGGCCTTGAAAAATTTAGGAGCACGATCCAGGTCACTTTTCCTACAGAGCGTCATTACAGTCCACCGAGCTTCAGGATGCATCAGTATTAAACCACCGGACCACAAGGTTTCATCATCGGGATGCGCAACGATAACGGCACAGTTATTATACGTCCACATATATTTATCCGGCAGGGCTTTTGCCATCATTAGAGTCCAACAAGTAAAAGGATTACATCCAAGATAAATAACAGGACGATTGTTGCCTCAAGTAACACCATCCAGAAATTGACCCAGTCCTGCTGAAGTAACTGATAAAGGTCACCAAGAGCTCTGAGCTTTTCACGTATAATCTGGTACCAGTCGTCCAGATGGAAACGATTAGACAGACTCGTATATATTCTTGCCAAATGCCAATCCCCGAAAAATTTTGTTATATTAGATAATTCATCGCTAAACCTGGCAAGATCAACGCGAATCTCACGAAGATTTCGATGTATCTCCCGGCTAACTTTTACCCTGCGCTTTGCCAGGTCACGATAAGCTTTCTCCAACGAGCCATCCAAAAGACGGTCGTATGCCGAAAGTTCAACCAATTGAACGTTGGCAACTTCCATTATGTGTAAGATGTCATCAAGACTTTCTCTTTCGCCGACAACCAGAGCCGCATCCCAGTCAACGACGACTAAATCATGGGAGTAATATGTCAGATACCGCCCGGTCGATTCAGTGACTTCCTGCTCGGACAAATAGGTGATATTTGACTCTTCGGTTAAAAGCCCCGCAATTTCACGTCTGTTCGTTTTTAACCAGTCTTCAGCCTGAAATTTCGAATTGCTGTCGTCCAGAGGCAGCTCATGTAAACAAAAAACGGTGTAGTTTTCCACCTGACTAATATGTGGCACCGGCTGAACGCAGTATGGCTCTAATTCACGTCTTACCTGTTCGGCCAATTGACGGGCTTCATCCTCGATACTGCATTGAGCAAATTCGAGTTCGTGATAATCGACTAAATCTTCAATTTTCTCAACTTCGAACGGAACTCGAATCAGAATACTAATTGCCCCGATATTAAACACTTTAACGCTTTTCTGAATCTGAACGACTTTGCCGTAAACATGGCGCTGCTCCGAAGGCAGCTCAGCCATTTGTGGCTGGTAGAAAAAAAGGCGTTTTGGGCTTCGTTTGCTCGGCCCGATGGAGTAATTTTGTAACGATTGCCCGAGAAGCTCGGCGATTGGCCGGCGTTTCATGTCGTATGCTATATCAAATGCATAGATATATGCGACCTCACCACAATACATTAGGTCCTTCCGAGTGTCGGCAGCAGAATTATATTTCGGTTCGTTATTCATAATAACACTTTTTTCCACAGTTCTTGCTATCGAACCCGCTCATATTTTTGGGCGGTCTGAATAATCGCTCTAGTCAGGGCAACCCAGAACAAAATCAACCAATTCATTAAAGTCGGCTGTTGCAAGGCAAATACGTGAGTCGGCAGCTCCATAATAAATAAAAACTTTGTCTTTCTTTTTTATCCACCCACAGGGAAACACAACATCATCGACATCGCCCTCACGCTCATAATGAGCTTTGGGACCAAAAATCCATTCGTCAGTACGCCTGATGACCTTAGTAGGATTTTCTAAATCCAGCATCGCAAGCCCTAAACGATAAATCGACCCGGAAGCAGTGGTCCTGACACCATGGTACAGAATCAGCCAGCCCTCTTTTGTTTGCATAGGGGGTGCACACAAACCTATCTTATTCGCATCCCACCATCCTCCTTCTCTGGCCTGTATAATATCCTGATGCTCTCCCCAATGTTTAAGATTGGGCGAAAAGGATATCCATACATGAGCACCAAGCATCGCAGACTTGGGGACCGGCCTGTGCAGCATCGCCCAAAGACCGTTGAACCTGACAGGGAAAAGAGCGGCATCTTTATCTTCAGGAGGCATAACAGACCCGAAACGCTCAAATGTTTTGAAATCGCCGGTCATAGCCAGAGATACGAGCGGGCCACCTTTCGAATAGGCCGTATAACAAACAGCCCACTTTTTCAATTCCTCAATCCAAGTGATACGCGGGTCTTCTATGCCCCAAAGCTCCTCAGGATATTTTTCAGGTTCAGGTTTTAAGCCGGGAGCTTTATCTACTTCCCAGTTATTAATCCCATCGTCACTTCTTGCCACAGTTAAATGTGACATACCTCTAAAATCCTCAACACGGGCAAGCAAAATTGTTTTTCCATTAACCTCTGCCGCAGCCGCATTAAAAACAGAGTTCGCCTTATACGGCCAATCGCTTACCGAAAGGATGGGATTATCCGGATATCTATGGAAAAGCTCATGATTAGAATTCAGTTCCATAACATTCCTTCTTCATACTTTACTTTTCTTATTCTGTAACAACACCTTATGAATATTATTTCAACGACTGTCAATAAAAAAGGGGGGGGCCACCTAAACAAATTCACCATTAACCTGTTCAAATCAACCTAATATACCAAAGACGTGAATCAGCGGCACTATAATGCATAAAAATTTTTATCTATTTATTCAACCGCTGACAGAAAAGCCTCTATATTCTCCGTCGAAACATCGGGCGGCATACCCCCGCCACATGACATAATAATCCGGCTCTTGTCGCTAACCGATTCGAGCGCCGTCTTCACACTGCCGCGAACTTCTTCGGGTGTCCCCGCCGCAAGCACATCGCGCGTGGGAATGTTTCCAAGCAGAGTAACCGCATTGTTCGTCAGCTTTTTCATTTCCTCAAGAGAGTGCTGGAAGCTGAAATTGTAAATATTAACGCCGATTTGTTCAAGATACGGCGCACATACCAGCCCGGCGGCGTCGTTATGAAAGAACTTGACGGCAACATCAAGTGAGTTGTAAATTCGCTCCAGATAGGGCAAGGCGGCCCCTTTGAAATCTTCATCTCCGAGAAAACCCACTATATCATCGAGAATAAATATACCGTCAATGGATGGAAAGGTTTGGGCCTGAAGCTGAAGCCAGTCAACAAGAAAATCTGTTATAATCCCAAGCAGTTTATGAGTTTCATCAGGACTAATGCGAATACCCATAAGGAACTCCGTGCTGCCGGCCAGAAACGAGGCTATGTTCAGCGGCCCGCGCGCAACAGCAAATTTAATTGCGTGCCCTTCCTGCTCGATTTGACCTTGATAGTGCTTCAGGCGATTTAAAACGAACGGCAACAAACCGTCCGCTTTCGGATTCGGCTTGTCGAGTGAAGATACCGCCTGCATATCGGCTAATATCTTGTCTGCGTAGGGCAATTCCTTTTCCTGCCAGGAGCATTTTGAACCGAAAGCGGAAGGTTCGGTACACATACCGAATTCAGACCAGAAACCGGGCAGAAACATAATATCCGGGAACCGGCGAACAACTTTGAGATTTGTCTCAAACCACATCTGCTCATTAGTAAAGTAATCCATAATCGACATATCGGCCCAGCCCGGCAGCCAGGGGCTGTCGATAACGAACCCTGCCGGTGTCGGTTCAATAACTTCGCCATTCAACACAGTCAGCAGTTTTTCCCATTGTTCATTAGTCATGTCGTCACCGCCTGTCCTTTAGATTTACGAACGGAATGCACAACAATACAAAGAAATATAAATCCAATAAGCAGTGCTATTCCTTTCCATTGCAATTTCGACCAGAGACTCCAGACACTTCCGAAGGTCGCAGCACCGGCCGCAAGCGCCATAAGTATATTCCAGAGTACGCGTTTCGGCCCTATGGGCATGTTCTCACCAAGGAAACTCTTTTGATTCATGAGCAGGAAGAATGCGAAATACGCTATCGGCAACAGAACCATTGCAAAGACCGAAGTCGGCACCGCCAGATATGGCGCGGCGTCCTTCCAGAAGAACGGCCCAAGCGCTCCAACCGAGACCATCAAGCTGCCGAACCTCTGAGTCCAGCCTCGCGGCGGCCTGTTAAGCAACTCGCAGAAGCAAAGGCCGTTAATAGTCATTAACATCGTAGTAGCGCTCATCGCCATTCCAATAACACCCAGACCGAACACATATTGAGCAATAACAGGACCTGTCAGCGGCGCCAGCGTGTCGGCTAAGTTGAAGGCATCGCGTTTGACCAGCATCGCAGCCATTCGCTTGTCCGCCCAGGGCAAAGTTTCGGACCTTTGCTGCACCTGTTCGGAAGTAAGTTCGTCGAATGCCTCCCGGCCGATTTCGAATTTGAGTCTGCTTGCGAGAAGTCCTTTGTAAGGACCGACTAGATTTTTCGCAGGCTCACCAGTTATTTGTCCTCCAGGCTCGTTAGCCACAAAACCCTCTGCCGGCCGGCCATGAAACTGGCTGCTCGAAGCGATAACAACGCACCCGGTCGCAAGGATAAAGGGAATGAACAAACCGGTTGACAAATCAAAAATCGCCAGGCCCCGGAAGTATTTGTCCCAGCCTTTACGCAGCATCGAATACGGCAACAGAAAAGTCATGTTGATACCAACGGCAGTTGCTGCGGCACTTATCATAACATCCCGCTGCTGGCCAACAATCATGTTGGTCCAGAAAGACTGGAATTGTTCGGATACCTTTTGTATATGCGGCATTATCTTGTCGGTAGGCTTGACGAACAGGCTCAGGTCGGGAACCAGACCGTTAAGTATTTCGCCCCAGAGAATTTTCCCCTCCACGCTGAGCTTGATGACGACGCCGATGAAGCACAATACAATCATACTGACGATTGTTTTAATCAGAATCTCAAATATCTTGACGCCTCTGCCGCCCGCACCATAGGTCAAGGTAACAGTCAGGCAAATTGCAAGAAAAATTGCACCGGCTATCATTTTGCTGGGTACTTCGGCCATTGCTTCGGGCCCGAGAAATCCGGGCAGGATGTTTTGTCTCAATGCGGCAGTCCCCAATGCAAACTGGGGAAGCGACCATACGAGATTTGCCATCATCGAGGCAATCAGCCAACCCCAACCGAGTACGGGACTAACATGCTGATTAATACCCCGTAAGGGACGCTCGCCCGTTGAGAGTGTCACATAAGCGATGGCGCTGAGCATAATAATGCCTAAAATCATCGCCAGAGGCTGAAGCCACATAAAGCTAAAGCCTACCAGCACCCCAAGATACAAGCTCGACGACAGCGAGCCACCGCCCAGTGTAATACCACTCTGCAACCAGCCGGGCCCTGACAACTTCACAAATACCCTAAAAAGCGCTCCCCTGCCTTTTTGTTGGGCATCTAATATCAGTTGGCGGTCTTTCTCAATCCGCGGATTCATATGCATTACCGGCTGGCCCTGATTATTCCGTGGGGCTGATGAATCCTGCATTGTTTCATCTGGCGTCATATCGACGTTCTCCAAAATCAATTTAAAAATACCTGTTTTTCGATTACAGAAGGGTAAATCTAAAAAACGGTAACATTTTTGTCCAGATACAACGGCCTGTCAACACCTTTTCGTCAGGACTGTGTTTTTTTGCCTTTTTACGAGAAGATACCGCTCAAAACCAGAGCAACATGAGTGTCGGGCGTTGATTATTCAGGCTAAAACGTTTCGATGGGTACTTCGGCCCCGGTTTTTTCAGCCGAGACGTATGCGCTGTAGATAGTGGAAATAGCATCGGCAGCCAGATTACTGTCGCTTTCCAGCGGATCACCGTATGCGATTGTCCTGTAGAAGGCCTCGGCCTCCTGCGGATAGCCGGTGAACCAGTCCTCATCGGGCGATGGGGTTGACCAGCCCTGTTTCGTGCCGGTCTTTTCCACTACATATATGTCCCTGAAGTTCGCATCAACGGGATTATAAGTCTGCATCGCAGTGTTAGGATTGATATTGCAGACAGACCTGTGATTGTTCGCGGCGACTTCGAGCCAGTTGTGGATACCGCCCAAAATAATGTCGGAGGCAAATATATCAGCGATAGTGCCATCTTCAAAAATGATGTGCATTAGAGAAAAGTCGTCGATATCGTGGTAGTCCGCGCGGATATGGCCTTCGTCCCTGAATTTCTCCAGACGAGTCAACGCGGCTGTGCGTGCGGAAACTGCTTTGGGGCGAATCGGCTTGCCATCCCGGGCATTTCCCTCGACGCGCTTTAGATACAGCGCTGCCGTTAGTGGGTGACATCCTTTGCCTATCATTACTCCTCCGCCGGAGAACTTCCAGTAGGCATACGTCGTTGCGTGCGAGCCGGAGTGTGCCTCTTCGCCGTGAATCCAGAGTATCTGTGCGCCGGTCTTTTCTATAATCTCACGTTCTTTCTGAATCGAAGGCGCATAGACCCAGTTCTCAGCATAGAGTATCTTACCTTTGCTCTTTTTTTCTGCCTCAAGCATCCGCTCGATGCTCGCAAGGGAATGTTCGAGGGCATCGGTCTTGGGGAAGGTATCGCCGTTAAAATCCTCCGAGCCGTCACCGAAATAGCCCGTAAGCGGTTTTTCCACGATAGCAAACTTATACCGCTCAAGAGCGGCAACTGCTATCGGCTCGTGAGCAACCGGCGGGGTGCAAACGTGGACTACATCCACTTTATCGATAAGCTTTTCGAGGCTATCGTAACTTTTGATTCCACGCTTTTTGGCGTATTCAGCCGCCTGTTTGGCATCAGCGGCGAATACACCCTCGACTTCAACGTTAGTGCCGTGGACTTTTCTTAAACATTCGAAATGAAACGTGGCGGCAAATCCGGCTCCGACTATGCCGGTTCGGACGGTCTTTTTCATTTAAGATTTCCCTTTCGATAAAACTCGATATTTCAAACTCAGAACTCACCAGAAATCTATCCGGCCATCAAATCAAACGGTGAAACAGAATCGCCATATTTGTCGCCGGCGGCTTCGAGACGTTTGTGAACCTCAATAAAAGTATCATAGAGAATCTGCGGAGTGTCGGGAACCTTTTTCCTGTAGATTTCCTCGACACGGTCGAGCTTTGCAAGGTTTTCCGGTATGCGAATCGTAAACTGACGGATATAGTCGTCCTTTGTATATTCCGCATCAAGGTGTTCTTTGAAAAGCTTTCTCAGGTCTTCATATTTCGGTATAAGGCCGGTCGGTGTTTCAATACCGTCAACGTCACCGTTGACCCTAAGCTCCGCCCACAGAATCCAGATGAGTTTGTCAGCCATGCCGTTTAAGTAATTGCCGTATTCATCCCTCAGGAAATAATTGACCGAAAACACCAAAGGTGGATTCTCAATACCATCAGCAAAGTCCAGATTGTTCTGGATGTATTTGCCCAAAGGTATTGAAAGGAAATCCAGATTCGACATCAGGTTAAATGCTCTGACACCCTCCTTGCCGAGTGTTGCCGCGGTGGTTTCTGATTCGAGGCAGGCGCCTTTTATGATAATACCCTCCGCCCAGCTATAAGCCTGTTCGACAGGGACCCAGGTGTCGCTATCACGCCCACCGTAAACAATACCCCCGACCGGAACACCATTCGGGTCGTCGAGCATCGGGTCGCGATTGCTCAAATCAGGAATGTTCAAGCAGTAGCGGGCATTTTTATGCGAGGCGGTAATTTCATTACCTTTATCATCTGTCTTGCCCTTATGCCATTTACCCGAATGGTTGGTTCCTTTTGTCGGCAGCTCCCGGCCCATACCAAGCCAATAGGGCTTATTATCATCAAGCAGGATATTGGAAAATATTACCTCACAGGGGCCCGTCAAAGCCTGGTAAATAATAGGGTCGTCCTTCGAGTTGACGTCACGAATGATTCCGAAGATGCCCTTTTCGACGTTTACAGCGCGTACCTCGCCATCCTTTTTTCGGAAATAGGCGATGTCGTCGCCGACAATGGTCTGTCCCGGCAGCATCGAAGTTGAGGTCTTTCCGCAGGCCGAAGGGAATGCACCCGTAAAGTATGTCACCCTGCCGTTCGGGCCGTGCGCACCGAGAACAAACATGTGCTCAGCGAGCCAGCCCTCAACAGAGGCTTTCTGAATGGCCAGCCGCAGAGATAGTTTTTTCAGGCCGATTGTGTTGCCGCCGTATTGTGTATTGACGCTGTAGACCATGTCCTCTTCAAGGTCAATATATACCCGGCGTTTGTCGATATTTTTGCTCACCGCGTTTTCAAGCTCGCCTTCGGAATGAAGGAACCTGAAGAAATCAGGCGATGAACCTATTTTTTTGAACTGCCCGTATCCCGACCGATAGAGAATATTCTCGCTGTGAGCGACGTAAGGCGAATCGGTTATTTGCACACAGGCAATAGAGAAATCCGAATCGAGCGGCCCAAGACAGAAAAAGCACACAAGCATCTCCCGTCCGATCATCGAGTCTTTTAAGAAAGAGCGCACCTCTTCGACTCCGAGCGTCTTCTCGATTGAATTGAGGCTCTCGCCGAGGTCGGAGCCGGCCGGAAGCAAATACTTTGTTTTCGCTTTGTCGCGTGCCTGGTCGTTATATCCGTCAAAGTGACAGGTATGGCCGGGCTTATCGAGCTGTATTTCCTCGCCTTTTTTAATCGCCAGCTCGCGAATATAAGCCTTGTCCTCGTCGGAATCGGTGCAAACATAGACCGAGGCCGGGCCGGTAAGCTTAATCGCATCGGCGATAAACTCGTGCATTTTCGGATTATTCAAGGCCATCAGCCTGTCATAATGCTCGGCTGACAGCTTTTCTTTCAATAATTCATAAATATTTTGCATTTGCACACATTGCCTCCATATTCCGTAATTTAAGTCCAAAAAAACCGGGCGATTTTAACGAAAAGACAAGTTTACGTCAACTTCTTTTCGATATTGCATTCTCAGGCCTCCGACTACAGACCTTGACTATATACTACATACAAATCCAGCTCGATATACATCTTCTCCCTTTGAAGAATTCCTCATTTACGGTCAAACCTGTCAAGACGGTTATATCCTTCTGCGAGAGCAACGTTTGCAGCCACGACCCTTTCCATAAACTTACACTCCGACAGACTCGTAGCACCCACGAGTCTTATTACATGTCCCCGACACAAGACTGAAGCGGCGGGAGGGACAAGAGCTTTGGGGCCCAACTCAACACCCTGGATGACAGCACCAGCGCCAACAAACACTCCATCTCGTAATACTGCATCATATACGACTGCTCTAAATCCCACAAAGCAGCTTTCTCCCAACGTGCACGGCCCATGAATAATACAGCCATGGGCCAACGACACTCGGCGCCCAACCGTAACCTTTGTCCCACCAAGCGCATGGACAATTACACCATCCTGAAGATTGCATTCAGGTCCAATCTCAATAGGCGCCACCCCCAAAGAAGCATCCGTTTCATCCGCCCTGATAACCACACCCGGACCAACGAAAACCTGAGAGCCTATACGTACCTTACCAATGATTTGAGCGGTCGGGTCAATATAAGCGGTTTGCTCAACCTCGGGCCAATCGCCATTCGGATTCGGCCGGAGCGACATGTCTAAGCTTCTCCTCATGGACTATTTCCTTACAAACACGCTCAACACAATCGCCGATATCAATGCAGGTTTTGTACCAAAAGTATCCGTCACGACACACCTCACTTTTTTCTCATCAATCTCTCTTTTACCTTTTTCTCTATATAAGTCTTTTATAAAAAATACTAAAGGTCTGAAACCGGCACCCTTTTATTAGCCAACATTTGTAACACGCTTCCTGGTTTTTCCGGCGGACAATTAAATTGTTTCACCCATTCAACCGGGGCCAATTTACCTGTCAATGCCTCCCAAATTCCGGCCGGACGCGGCTCGCACTCCAGCCAGCCGCCGGAAACTCCGTACACTTCTACTCCTGCTTCTCTTAGCACTTGTGCTATATGCCCTGTGGTCGGCGGCGTATTACCCAGGTCGGGTCTTTGCCACAGGTCGCCGGCAACTCCAAGGTCGAGTACGAATTTCGTTTCCGTTCTGCCGGAATCCCGTGCTCGTACATCAGACAGATAAAAAAATGTACTCTTTTCAGCCGCCTCTATAATCCCTTCGACTACCTCAACGCCTTCCTGCAGTTCGGGCAAATGTTTATGGCCATGGCCGGTAAGTACATAAATACCTCGTGCGCCAACATTTTTCGCTAATTGAATGTCATGCGGATGGTCACCAACTACAAATGAACGCTGCAGGTCGATGTCGTAATCTTCGGCGGCCTTCTTTGCAAAATAGGGCTTCGGTTTTATACAAACACAATTCTCCGAACGACTGTGCGGGCACACGTAAATGTCGGCGATATCAATCCCTGATTCGGCAAGCGTCTTAATAAGATAGGCGTTGACACAGTTCACATTTTCACGGCTTATCACACCTTCGGCCACCCCCGGTTGATTGGTGACTATGAAAAGCAGGAAGTGTTTACGCAACGCCCGCAAAGCCCCGAATGTTCCCGGGAAGAAAACAACATCGGACGGGGTTTTCAGATGCCCAACATCCTCGATGATTGTGCCGTCCCTGTCAAGAAATATCGCAGCGTTCTTCTTACTAATCATGGTTATTACTTCTCTAAATACAGAAATAAACAGAACTTCACTCTCTGCCATAGAACTTAATCAAATCCGTCTTTGAAATGACCCCGCAGGCATTAAGAGCTGATTATTTAAAATAAAAAAGCCAGCATTCCTCAATTTCGGGTTTGCCGGCCCGTACTTTGTATCGCCATCCACAGATGGACCGCGAACAACATACCTCAACAGCTTTTCAGGCAAAAAGAAAACCGGCAACAGTCTGACAAATGTTATGCTGTTTGCCGGCCTATTATCCAGCAGGTAACTAAAGCTACCCCCTGTCAATCTGCCTTTTCATATTTAGAAATATTCTCTTATAAAAGATTAAGGATGTCAAGAGAAATTTTTACATAACCTGGCTTTGTTAAAAATCAGCAGGCATAACAGGTCCTTCCAGGGTAAATATAATAACACGTTCTCCCGTAATAGTGCTAATGTCTGTGTGAAGACTTTTTACCTTTTTCCCGGTAAGGTCTATTATTATTTGTTCCAGAAGCGGGCGTGCCTTTTCGAGCAGCTCAGTCCTGACCCGCTTAATAAGGGTCCGTCCGGTAGTCTCATCACTCGTCCCAGCAAGCTGCTGCTCTGCCGGAGTTAGAACGCGTCGCAGCCGGATTACTATAAAATCGTCAATAATATAAGTCTTGGTTTGCTCGGGCCCCCGGCCCATGTATTCTTTCTCGAACCTTATCAGGGCTTCGCTGATATCGGCTTCCAGTTGTCCTTTGCCCTTGGCCATATACAACCCTTTTGTCCGGCTCAAAAAACCGGGCGATTTTAACGAAAAGGAAAGCCTAAGTCAAATCGTTTCTGATATATATTCTCAGCAGGCAAATAGATGCACCATCCCCGCCGCTACAGGCATATAAGGCAGATGGAATAGATAGGAAAGAAACAGTAACGATTCTAAAATCTTTACAACAGCTCCCAAATCCCCAAAAACCGCCCCATCCACAACGAATACCATCGTGTTAAAGTGCTGCAAAATGCCAATTATATCCGAATAAAAAGCTTATCATGATACTCCGTTACATTCTATTTTGACAATATTCTTGCTGTCCGCCTCGAATATCACTCTTACTATCGCAGCCCCTCCATCGAATATTATCGAGAAATCACGTCCTGCCTTCGCGACAAAACTGTTACTCATTCCACCCCAAAAAACCATCTGGCAGATAATGTACTTAACTCCATCTCTGGTAAAACCTGAATACTCCCGGTTATACCGCCTTAAGTTGGCAAGAACAAAAGGACGGTCAAACAACACGGTGGTTCCGGGAGAGGTTCTTTTTTCAAGATAGGATTTCAAAACGACATCAAGCCCTTCAAGGTCTCGTTTCTGAGGAATCCACGCATCGTCAAAATCTATCCCCTGGAATCGCAGAAATTTCCTAACTGTCGGCGGCTCGGTAACAATGATTGTTCTTGGCCCTTTGTCCTTTAGTAAAGGCTCATTGGCATCACCGCCAAGTGCTTCGACAATATCCACGAAACCCGCTTCGCTTGCATAGTCCAGAGCGGTTTTACCTGCACCGTTCTTCGCGTTCACATCAGCACCATTGGCCAACAACAGTTCCACCATATCTTTATGTCCACAGTAACTCGCATAATGCAGGGCGTTTTTGTCTTCGCTCCTGATGTTCAAATCAGCACCATTAGCCAGCAGCAACTCTGCAATATCCCTGTACCCATAGTAACATGCAAAGTGCAACAGCGTCCGGCCGGACTCGCTTTTTACCTTCAAATTGGCTCCTTTTTTAACAAGAAACTCCGCCATATCCGTCCTGCCGAGTTCAACCATCCTCTGTAAAGGTGTATGGTCCTTGTAATCAATTGCCTCCATATTAGCTCCATTGGCGATTAGAAACTCGGCAACTTCTTTATGGCCCGCCCCAACTGCTATGAACAATGGCGTATCGCTGTTCTTTCTCCATTTACTTTCCTCTGTATTTATATCAATGCCGGTTTCAACAAGGCTTTTTACTCTCTCCAAATCCCCAAGACTTGCTGCCTGATGAATATTAACGTTAGAACCTTTAGCAATAAATAAATCTATCACCTCCTTATTACCATAGATAAAAGCAATTTCAAAAAGGTCCCCGCCAAAGTGTTCATACTTCGCTTTAATATCTGCTCCGTTGTTTATAAGCACTATCGCAATATCGGGATAACGCATAGCAAAGTGTAGTGGAGTCGAACCAGGCAGCAAAGCGATATAATCCGTTCCAAGATAGGTGGTATAATCCATTTCAGGGGAGTCCGCCGTCTTCGCATTCACGTCGGCCCCATTAGCTATGAATAGCTCAACCAATTCCTTGTGCCCTTTTAAGGCCGCACAATGGATAGGTGTAAATCCAATTTCATCAGTTGCGTTAACATCGGCGCCCTTTGTCAAAAGCAGTCGTGCAACGTCATTATGACCATTGAGAGCGGCAAAGTGCAGCAAAGTCCGGCCCCTTTCATCTCTGACATTAATATCTGCGCCGCTTTCAATAAGTTCTCCCGCTTTCTCAACATCCCCCACGTACACGGCCATCTGAATCGTAACATTCTTACTCCCGGCAACGAGAGCTTCGACAATCTTTCTACGGTCTTCCTTAATGGCAATGTCCACAGGCGATTTGCCAGGCTTGTCATTAAAATCAACACGAGCACCATTATCTATTAGCAACCGGACTGTCGTCTTATAACCTCCTTTTACGGCACAATATAGAGGGGTCTGCCCATCTTCATCCATCGCATTGATATCAGCACCTTTTTTTAATAGAAGCTCAACTATGTTATTGTTACCATAGCCTGCAGCCGGATGAAGGGGCGTAACACCAGAGTCATTCTTTGCACTGACATCAGCGCCTTTGTTCATAAGGCATTCAACCTGGTCCAGGTAGCCATGTTGGACGGCCCTGTGCAAAGGCGTATTGCCTGTGGAGCTCCTTACATTGACATCAATACCTTTTTCTATAAGCAGCTCAATCAAATCTATATTAGGACGTGAAAACAATCCAGCCATACTTCTTGGGCCAAATGCCAGATGCAACGGTGTCTCTCCATGCTCGTCCTGTACCTTGATATCAGCCCCATTGGCTATCAGAAATTTAGCCGCCTCAGCACTTCTTAAATTAAGTGCACGGATTAATGGCGTCCTGCCTTTTCTGTCCTTTGCATTGACATCGGCACCATTAGCTATAAGCAGCTTGACCATATTTATATCACTACCCGCCGCATGTAGAGGAGTATCACCAAAATGGTCTTTAGCATTAACATCGGCTCCATCTGCTATTAGTGAGGTAGCTTCCTCTATGTCACCCCTTCTGGCAGCCGTACGTAATTGTCTTATAGCTCTTGCTTTGACCTGCGCTTGAGTTAAAACCGGTTTTCGCCTCATCTGGATTTTTTTGGGCCTTGGCGAGGCCATAGGTTCAGGCTGTACCAATAACTGAATTCCTTTGGCAATAAAAAGAAGCGCTAATATTAAAACCAGATAAAAAAGTCGATTCTTTCTCACTTTTCGCTCCTTTCAATAGTCACAATATCTCCGGCCCCCGCACACATATAAGGCACAAGGATCAATAAAAGTAACGATTCTCGAACCTTCATCATATCAAACACCCACACCTCCATGAAATTCCACTCCTCGCGAATTGTTCAAGGCAAAAAGAAAAACTAAAACACTATAGCAGCGTAGCCGACGCTGTCGGTGCTTGAGGCGCCCATTCTGCTGACCATTACGTCGTTACTGGTGGTATGCGCAAGCAATGTGCCTTTTGTTTTTCCGAGCCGCTTCGCGGCCGCGAGCACTGCGGCGGTCCCGCCGGGGCCGCAGGCGTTCAGGTGCTCGGCGGCACTTGCGAGTAAATCCTCCGGCTCAAGCTGCAGGGCCAAATCAATAAACTTTTGGTCGTTAACCGTCTCGGCCCATTTCAGGGCCTCGGCACTTACCCCCATCGGTGTAAAACCGTAACGCGGGCCGTAATGGGTCAAGTCGGTCGAAGCGATGCAAATGATTTTCCTTTCATTGTCTTTGCTGATAATCTCACCAACACAATTACCCAATTCTATGGCCTGCTTGTTCTGCGGGACAAGAATGGGAAGTATCTTCGCACCGGGGAAAAGATGCTGTATAAACGGAATCTGCACTTCGATACTGTGCTCCCTCGCATGTTCGGATGGGGCGCTAACAGCCTGGCCGGTATCCAATACGGCTTCGGCCAGTCCTTCATCAATGAAAACCTCACCGAGAGGCGTTAACCAGCTGCCCTTGTCATAAACGGCAGGCGACCGGCCAAAGTAGCCGTGAGCAGCCCCGAACACTATGAAAGTATGCACCTTTTCGTGCCGCTGCTTTATAGCGGAAAAGACCGATGCGGCCAAGCCGCCGCTGAAGGTCCAGCCGGCGTGAGGGACAATGCCCGCGACTATAGTCTCAGGCAACGGCTCACTGAGTGTTCGGGCATCGAGACATTCATTTATTTCGTGTACGCAGGAGTCGTTCCGGCCCGGATAAAACTGGCCCGCCACAATCGGTTTTCTCGTCTGCATCTTTCAGTACCCCCTTGACTGATACCCAGATGGTAGTTCAGATTTATGATAGATTACAAAATTTCATCTCGCTATACTCCTTGCAGTTATTTAAAACTTGCATTTCAGTGCATCCTGCTGTTATTATTACCGCATAATTTGAGTCTGCTTAATATTGTAACCTTTCAAGAAGAGAAAACAATATGGTATCTGAAAAAACAGCTCCGGTGGCGATTGTGATGGGCTCTGACAGCGATATGGACGTGATGAAAAGCTGCATAAAACAGCTCGAAGATTTCGGCATCAAGCCGATAGTGCGTATAATTTCGGCGCATCGCACGCCTAAAATCGCATCCGAATTTGCCCAAAATGCAGCCGCGAGTGGGATAAAGGTAATCATCGCAGCGGCGGGAATGGCCGCACATTTAGCAGGCGCGATGGCGGCCCAGACGACCCTGCCCGTAATCGGCGTGCCTATAGAATCGGGCGGGCTTGGCGGGATGGATGCGCTGCTTAGCACGGTCCAGATGCCGCCGGGCGTGCCTGTGGCGACTACCGCTATCGGAAAAGCCGGGGCGAAAAACGCCGCTATCTTGGCTGTGCAGATACTGGCATTGTCGGATGAGGCACTGTCCGAAAAGCTGGTCGAATTCAAAAAAGAGCAGGAACAAAAGGTAATTCAAAAAGACTCCAAGCTGCAATAAAAATACAAGCCGGAAGAACTCCACTGCGACAATTTTTCAGTGATTACGATTGAGGAGAAAAGCTGATGAGGATAGTTGACTTACGCAGTGATACTATTACGCTGCCCACACCTGCGATGCGGGACGTAATCTATAAGGCCGAGTTAGGCGATGACGTTTTCGGCGAGGACCCGACTGTAAACAGGCTCGAGCAGATGTCCGCCGAGCGGATGGGAAAAGAGGCGGCGCTTTTAGTCGTCAGCGGGACGATGGGAAACTTAGCGTGCGTGCTTACTCACTGCAGGCGTGGGGAAGAGGTGATACTGGGCGATTTATCGCATACGTTTCTCTACGAGGCGGGGGGCATATCGGCGCTGGGCGGGATACACCCGCATACGGTAAAAAATCAGCCGGACGGCACAATGAGACTGGAGGATATTGAAAAGGCCATACGAAGCGACAACGTGCACTTTCCGAGAACGAGGCTGATATGTCTTGAGAATACTCACAACCGCTGCAACGGAGTTGCGCTCAGACCGGAATATATGGACTCGGTTTCATCGCTGGCGAAAAAGCACGGTTTGTCAATTCATCTTGACGGTGCGCGGATATTCAATGCGGCTGTTGCTCTGGGTGTTGACGTCAAAAAGCTGACTGCGAAGGCTGATTCGGTTAGCTTTTGTCTTTCGAAGGGGCTTTCGGCACCGGTCGGTTCGGTTATTTGCGGGAGCAAGGAATTCATCGCTGAAGCAAGACGGACGCGGAAAATATTAGGCGGCGGCATGCGCCAGGCCGGCATTATTGCAGCGGCAGGAATTACGGCACTGGAAGATCTGGTGGACAGATTAAAAGAAGACCACGAAAACGCCCGGCGATTAGCCCAAGGCATTGCGGGCATAAGCGGGCTGTCAATCGAGCCTGAAAAGGTACAGACAAACATAATATATTTCGAAATAAACGAAGGCCGGATGACGGCCGAGGAATTAGTAGCCAAACTCGATAAAAAAGGAGTCAAAATGCTGTCACTGGAAGCGAGGCAACTACGGGCCGTAACTCACTATGGCATCAGCGCAGAGGACATAGATGCGGCGTTGGAGGCGCTTAGCGAGGCCATGAAATGACAAAAAATAATCAATAAAAATCGAAGGAATTGGCCGCACAGGGCGTATTGTTAGTTAGAAAGAGGTTTTGACATGATTAATCTTGAAACAAACAATAATATCGAACCTGTTTGTCCGCACTGTTCGGAAAAACTGCACACCGTGTTTATGCAAGAAATCAGGTCTGTTTTGGGTAAACGCTTTATTTACTTTTGTCACAAATGCCATAAGGTGCTGGGCGTTACGCATCGCAAAGGATTCTGGATGGGATAAGAAAGTAACAAAGCTAAAAGATATTCTAAGCTTACGACCTAAACAAAGGAGAATGTTCAATGATTCAGTCAACCACTCCAAGCATTGAAGGAAGAAATATAAGAAAATACCACGGCGTAGTGACAGGTGAAGCAATACTCGGCACAAATGTCTTCAAAGATTTCTTCGCCGGTATTCGTGATATCGTAGGGGGAAGGTCGGCCGCTTATGAAAAGGAGCTTCAAAAGGCACGCAGAGTGGCCTTCGAAGAAATGGAAGAGCAGGCAGGCCAATTAGGAGCTAACGCCATTGTTGGAATAGATATCGATTACGAAACCGTCGGCGGCCAGGCGGCTATGATGATGGTAAGTGTAAGCGGCACGGCCGTGACTATCGAATAAATAAAAAGCTCAAATTCAAACATCCACTAACCGCCCGAACAGATTTGCTCTAGAGCCCGGTCGTACGAATCTGCAAGATTTTGCCATTTGAAGCGGTCGGTAAGATTTGAAGGAGTGACATTCGCCGGCCATAGTGGACCTTTCCCGATGCGTGCAGTAAGTTGCATCAATTTATCTGCTAAATCCTGAGCCGAGCCATCATAGAAAAACTGTTCGGTGCCATCAACCCGGCCGAGGCCGAGAATTTCGGGATATGAAAGGCGATTGGGCAAAAGCGGATAGGCACCGGCCGCTATGGCCTCGACAACACTGATACCGAAGAACTCGTGATTGGCGGTGGAAACCATCACGTCAGCCCGTTTCAGAACATGCTCATAATCTTCGCGGCTGTTTTGGTGCCCCCAAAAGTCGATATGTTCATTAAAGCCGCGATGCGCCATCTCGAAGACTTCAGGCTTATCACGAAAGCTCTGGCCGATAACGCTGAGTCGGAATGGGACGTCACCAGCCTTTAGAATCTCAATCGCCTCGAAGAAAAGTTCGGGGTTTTTATCGTGCTCCCACCGGGCAGACCAGAGGATTCTCATCGAGCCGGGTTCCCTCTGGGTTGCCATTGGAAGCCCGGCTATGCCGGGCGGATGGACAGATGATTTGGCACGTATCTCTTCGCACGCCTCCAAAGGCTGATGGTCGGGCATGGACTTAAGAAGCTTCGCGAGCGCTTCAATGAAAGAATCCATGTGAAACTGTGAATTAAACCAGACAGAATCGGCGGTCAGGGCGCTAGTCAGATTAGTCATCGCAAACTGATAATCGCGCTCATCTTCTACACGAACAGGATAGGTCAACTGGTTCTCGTGAAAGTATATCACTTTAGGCAATCCGGCAATTTCAGCAGGATACAAGGCAACAAACTCCGCGAGATTCAGCATGTCACTGCAAAATAACACATCCCAGCTTCGGCCTTTTTTCACAAGCTCTGAAACCTGCTGCGCGAACGTAATTGCCGAATGACGCATCCGCCATTTCCATTTATGAGCGGGTAAGGTAAGTATTGTCCAGTCGTGTTTGCTTGCTTGTGAGAAGCTATCGATAAAGGCCTTGTGACTGCCACCGTAATAGGATTCGAGCGCCAGAATTTTCATGCGAACATATTAAGGCAGGCGGCCTGTCAAATCAAGGCGATGGATGGATTATATTTCCAATGAAATTAATTGTTGAAATATAATATTTAATTGTTAAAATTATGCGTTGAAAGTGAATCATTTCGAACGGCAAGATAATGAATTGGTTATTTCATATCATAGTTGGTGGAGCATTAATAGCCGTCGGCTGATTATCTACTTCCTTCGGATGGCACTCTGTAAAAAAATGGAAAATACAAGTTGGGTGGACTTTGCCTAAGATAAGAAAGAAAAGATGGAAAATATTTGACTGTTTTTGCATTGCCATTGGTTTGCTTTCAATCAGTGTAGGTGGTCCTTGGACTACATACGGTTGGAATCTAAGGGATAATCATCAACAAAAACTGGCGTTGTTTATAGCTTGTATTCGTAATTGGAAATATAATGATTATCTCATACCATTCTGTCATTTTAATGCCAAGGACAAAGCCACACTTTCGGAACGCTATTCATATCCATTGTTTCAAGTCAATAGCTTCGAAGCCGCAGGCAACTCTGCATTGTTAAATCCTAATCGCGAGGAAAATCCAAAAATTATTGATTTGTTTTTGAAATACGAACTTTCTACGAAATTGATGCAAATTCGTCTGAATCATACAAATCTGCGTCTAAATTTATTAGGGTTTTATAAGCCATTTAATGAACATAAAATGGTTAATGATTCTAATGAGGTGGGATTATTCTTGGAGTCTCATTTAGAATTGTTTGCACTATTTACAAGTGAAGAATACTGCCCAATCTATAAGATTGCCTTGAAAAACCTACCAGAAGATTACGAAGAATTCAAAACAATCTTTAAAATACCTGATTTTAACGAAATACCGCTAACAGGTGAATATATCAAAAAATATCTATCAGGTGCTGATGAAAAACCATCAATTGACCCGAATACTTAACCATCTAAAGAATCTTTGGAGGATATTAATCACTTTTTCACATTCCAGAATCTTCATGCGAATATATTAAGGCAGGCGGCCTGTCAAATCAAGGCGATGTACGGACTACATTCGACGAGGCTGTAAAAATGCTGCAAGAGCCGCGCCGAGCATAAACAGTATAACCGTTGAAGGCTCGGGGGCGGTGATTACAAGCGCAACGCTTTCCAAAGTGCCGGTGTCGTTATGATAGGCATCGTAGATTTGGAGCCGCCAGGGACCGCAAGCATCCTGGCCGTCAAAAACCTCCAAGCCTTCGGCCGAATCAGGCCTGAACCGGCCTGTAAAAGGAGCCTCGCCCTGGCTTATGTCAGTCTGGGCCTCATCGTCGAACACGGTTTGTGAGTAATCGGCCCCCTCGAAAAACTCGCTCCCAGGATCGTACGAATTCAAACACAGAGTCGTCCCGTCAGGGCTCTGCAAGGTTATCTGCAAATCAAAGACATTGCTATGCATCAAGGTTATGCCGACATCAATAT
>JASFVS010000185.1:0-6478 GCA_050049715.1 Phycisphaerales bacterium | reverse complement strand
TGTCATAAGCCCTCAATACGAAAAACCAGATAAACTCAGGAGTTTTGTTTTAACCTTACGAAAAAACTTCGCGAACAAAGATGTTATTATCGACCCCCAGTTCTACGTTGGCGCATTACAAGGACCCAAAAAAGAAGGTCGCTTGCCGGAATACCCATACTATCGTTCTAATCTAACGCGAAGAAGTCTTAGATCTCCGAAAAATATTTCACTGTTTGTGAAAGATTCTCTAGATTACCAAATGACACTTAATGTTACTCACCTCATAACTCCAACTGTTCTTTTTAACGGAATAGATGAACCTTTCTTTGAATTTTCTTTACAACTAGCCGAAGCTTCAATAGAACACTACTCTACCCTAAGCAAACCACCTCCTTTGTTTTTATCGCTTGTTATGTCTGAAGATATTTTGAAAAAACGATCATCAACTGATTTACTGCTTGATGAAATAACACTATATCAAGCTTCAGGTTTCTATATTGTCATTGACCATAGTCTTTCAAGCTATGAACCTCAATTTAACCACATGATTCTGAGTAATCTCTTATATTTAACTTACTCTTTGTCTCAATTGAATAATTTCAAAATCATCTTTGGTTATTCAAGCTTCGTAGGCCTGCTTCTTCACGCAGTTGGTGCAACTTCAACTGCCTGCGGTTGGTTTGGGACTTCTAGGAAATTTTCTTTATCTAGATTCAGACCTTCATCTGGTGGACGTCCAGCACGTCCTCGCTATTCATCAATTCCTCTTTTGAACTCTATACTCGTTACACCAGAATTATCTGCATGTTCAGATGTTGGTCTCTTGGATAAAGTCCTAACAGGCACATCTTTCGATGGTATCTTTCGTTCTAATACAACTACCGCACAATGGTCTATTGAAACAAGCACTCTTCATCATTGGGAAGCTCTTACTGGTGCGACCCAAGTTATTCTTAAACAAGGTGATACTACTAATCGCTTGCATTATCTTCTTGATTCCATAGAACATGCCAGATCTCTTTATGTTTCCTTGCGTAAGAAAGGAGTCCAGTTTGAAGTTCGTTCAGCTGAAGCTCACCTAGAAAAATGGGAAATGGCAATATCCGAATTTATTGAAGCAATATCTATATGAAAAAAAATAATAATAACAAGAAATTTTCCGAATCATATATGGGAAAGAAATTTTTAAAGATGTTAACAAATCCATCTCACTTTTCGTGCTTTCCCTCGTTTGCGGTTATTGCTCCAGAAGTTAGCTGTTTACAAGGAAAACCTGATTTTATTGCGCTTACACGCCCTAAACCTAGAAAAATTGATTTCGATAAGATCAGGCAACTATCGAAAATAGAACGCACATCTTCAACAGTTCATATTCTTTCTCTTCTCAAACGTTACTCGCCACGTACAATACCTTTCCTCATAAAAAATTCGGGTTATTCAAAAAGTACTGTTCAACGAGCTTTATCCGTACTAATTAATTATTCTTTAATTGATAATACTCCATCCGGTTCATATATAATCTCTCGTAAATTTCATCTTCCGACAAATGAACTGTGGGTATTTGAATTAAAATTGAATAATTGGAAAAGAGCTCTTTTCCAGGCTTTGCAGTGTAAATCGTATGCAACACGTATTGTGACTGTATTTCCTAAATCTCTCGAAAGGACTTTAAATTCACATCTAGATAAGTTTAAAAGAATGAAAATTGGTGTTCTTACATTTGATCCTCATTGTGGTACATATTCTCTTTTATTAAAACCTCATAAAAACATCCAATTATCCCGTATGCATTATCTTTATGCTTTTTCACAGATGCGATTTTGAATACTGACATACATAATTCCACCAACAAAATAAATTCCGCCTTAATCTGCGGTTAAAATAGTCTTCCCACATACTATTGTCAATCTTTTGCTGCCTTCTGTTCGGTACTTCTTTGATTTATTTCGTCTCTTTCGAGACTACATAACACTGTATGTTCCTCATGCTGGCCTCCGGCAGCACAAGAATTAAAAAGTCCGTAGTCATCTGACTACGAACCATTTCACAATCTATCCACGGACTTAGCATGAAAAAGCTCGTACGCAAAGCGCGTATAAGTTCCCAGGCCTTACTTTTCGACAGAAAAGTACTGGCGTACGCGCTTTGCGTATATCCTGTTTTTTTACTTTTATTTTTCTCCGTTCCGTATTTCCCCCTCCTTCGTCTTTCCTAACCCCTATCGCCTACTCCCTATACCCTATCTAACCTCTCCCTCCCTCCCATCGGCGGGAACGTCCGATAATGTTGCAACTCCCCCATCTCTCCCATACTAACAAAATGTTAACTTGTAAAAGTGCATTTTTCGCCATTTTTTTATTGACTATGTTTGGAACTATGTTAAAATATCTTTATGTTAGCCAGCAGGCTAACGTCAGCGGAGAACCGCACGAATCGTCCCGCACCAAATGGTGCTGGACACGTCAAAAAAGACTCTCATAGTCATCCGACTATGAACCATTCATAAGCTAAATCATATGGTCTTAGAAAATCATAACTCGAAAATCGTAAATAATAAATATCCGTCTCCCTCCCCACGCCATTCCTCCCTCACCCCTCATCCCTCCTGCCTCCTCCTCCCCCCTATCCCCTCTTATTATATCCCTCCCTCCTACCGGCTGGAACGTCCGATAATATTTTGCCCGTTTTCAATATTAATAATCGAGATCAACGCACAACAAACATTAATAACTATCTACAAAACAATTACTTACGTATCTATAATCATCTTTACAAATGTAAAGAATGTTCGACAAATCAACCTTTTTATGCAAAACAAACCCAAAGTTAATATGGATAAAAAAGGTAAAATAAAGCCTGTCCTGAGCGGAGTCGAATGGACCAATTCACGTTTTTGCGTGGGCAGGAATTTTAACGATAACAGTTTATGATTTTACACGCGGAAATTTACCACCCTATAAGGGTGTTCAAAATGTTTTTGATTTATTGGCTTAAGCCGGTACAATCTCGGCAAGGAGTTTTTGCTATGCAGATATACTTATCCCGGCCGGACATCACTGAGAAAGAAATCGAGACGGTCTGTGAAGTGCTTCGAGGACCAAATCTCTCACTCGGCCCGAAACTTACTGAATTCGAGCAGGCTTTCGCAAAGTACATCGGCACAAAAAGAGCTGTTGCCGTCAACAGCGGAACCAGCGGCCTGTTTTTATGTATGCTGGCAATGGGAATTGGGGCAGATGATGAAGTTATAACTACGCCGTTTACTTTTGTCGCCTCAGCAACCCCAATTATGATGGCAGGTGCCAAGCCAGTTTTTGTGGATATTGACCCGGTCAGCCTGAATATCGACCCTTCCAAAATCGAATCCGGAATAACCAAAAAAACAAAAGCCATCCTGCCCGTGGAGATTTTCGGCAATCCTGCCGGTTTCGACAGTATTTGTGAAATTGCCCAAAAACACAATCTACCGATAATCGAAGACAGTTGCGAAGCTCTGGGTTCTGCATTAAATGGAAAAATGGTCGGCACATTCGGTAAAATGAGTGTATTCGGCTTTTATCCTAATAAGCAAATTACTACAGGTGAAGGCGGAATGATTTTGACGGATGACGACCATCTGGCGGATATATGTATATCGCTTCGTAATCAGGGAAGGGCTTCGGATAATACCTGGCTGAATCACGAGAGACTTGGGTATAACTTCCGTATCAGCGATATCAATTGTGCTCTCGGCATCGTGCAGCTTGCAAGAATAAACCAAATCAAAGCAAAGCGCCAACAAGTCGCAAAATGGTATCTGGAAATGTTAGCCGGCGAAGACAGGTTGATAGTACCCACTGAGCCGGATGATTGCGATATGAGCTGGTTTGTCTTTGTTGTCCGGCTTGCAAACGGTTTTACTTTAGAACAGCGTGAACGGATTTTAGAAAAGATGAGAAGCCATAATATCCAGGTGAGTAATTATTTTCCACCCGTGCATCTTCTGCCGTTTATCGCTGAGCAATTCGGCTACAAACAAGGTGATTTCCCTGTTACCGAAGCTGTGTGTAAAAGCACTATCGCCCTGCCCTTTTATAACAATCTTACCAAAGATGAAGTGGCAATTGTCTGCAGAACCCTCAAAGGGGTTTTGGATGAAATCTAAAACTATTGAACAAGAGAGGAAAGCCCCGCTGATTTCTTTGCAGCTGACCGCCTGAACGCCGTCTTTACGATTCGATTTATAAGTTCATTATACGAAATTCCGTATTTTTCCGCGGACTCTGCAACTTCCTCTCCGTAAGCAAGGTCCGGATTGGAATTAGCTTCGAGGATATAAATTTTATTGTCAGAATTTACCCTGATATCTATTCTCCCATAATCCCTGAGTTGCAGTACTCTGTAAACTTTTTTGCAAACACGTTCAATGCTTTTAAACAAAGGCTCTTCAAGCTCGGCAAACACAAATTGAATGTCCCACTTCTTTCTATATTCCTCGTTCCATTTCACTCTGTAAGTAGCCAAGCAGGGTGCGTTACTTCCTTCGATATTAAAACGACATTCGCGAGGCGGCAGAACAGTAAGCTTTTTATTTCCCAGAATACTTACATAAAGCTCGCGTCCTTCAATGTACTCTTCTGCAATCGCAGCCTGTTTCCATTTTTCATGAACAAATGTTACACGTTCTTTAAGCGCCTCCTCGCTTCCTACAATTGAAGCGTTGGAAATACCTTCCGAGCTGTCCTCGAGTGCCGGCTTCACAACCAACGGGAAATTAAGTTTTTTAGGGAGGTATATTCTCTTATTATAAGGCAAAGAGATAAATCGCGGAACACGAATTCTATGTAAACTCAGCAGCTGCTTACACAAGCTTTTATCCCTGCTTAGTAAAAGACCCGTCGAGCCCGTCCCTGTAAATGGAATGTCTAACATTTCGAGAAGTGATGTAATATTTTTATCGAAATTGCGGTCACCCCCCAAATGCTCGGTAAGGTTGAATACTATATCGGGGTTTTGTTCTTTTAGATTCGTTATGGTTTCTTCGATATTCTCAACTATCCCCAGCACGGAAACATGATGACCTAATGCCCGCAATGTCTGTATAACATGGTACTCCGTACTCGGCTTCTCAGGCATGATTAAAAAATCAGGATCCTCTGAAGAAATTTCAGCGATATCGACTAAAACCGTAATATTAAATTTTTTCTTCATTAGCGTTTGTTACTCTCGAGAGTCCGGAGCTTATTACTGGCAATCGTCGTTATTAAAGCCGTCGCCCCTATTATATCATCTCCTTTGCCGTATAACTCCAACGTATCACAGCGTCGAATTAATTTATTGATTAACTCGTTTACATCATACTTTCTATGTCCCGTCCATTTTGAAACATTATTTACTAATTCCCGCCTGTGACACCTTAAAATCTTCGATGCTTTTTCTTTTGACATCGTACTTTGTTGTCGCGAAAATAATTTCCCCAGATTGCCGTCATAAAATCCCCTGAAATCTTCTCCGAGAACTTTGCGTTTCCTTTCATAGTAAGCTTTTAAAGTGGAGGTCATTCTGGACGCCGACCACGGAGGATTCTTTTCATGTGTCTTTTTGGGAGGCTCATTGGAAATCTTTTTCATGAGGCCGTCGACATATCTTAATTTTTTCAGTGCGGGCCAGCCGTGATATTTCCTCTCCCAGGAAATGTGAGGTGTCAGCCAGACCGCAAAAGTTTCTGCAAAATCTTCATCCGGATGTGCCTGAGCATAATTATCCTCCAAGTGCAATACAAAGCGCTTAGAGTAGGGTCGGCTATAATACGAATTCGAATATTTACTTGAAAAAGGTCCGAATAGCTGTCTCCAGCGAGTTTTTTTATAAAGCTCGTACGCATAGTTTAAAGCATGCCCAGCTTCATGCCGCAGGAGTTTCATACACGATGATTCAGTGCCCCCTTCAACTTCAAGCATCATCTTCTGTTCAATATGCTTAAGTCTTGGATGAGCAAGGCAAAAAGGTATACCGATGATTGGTTCTTTATCGGGACAAAGCCATTCGTCGGCAAGATAACAGGGAGGATGAAATTTTATCCCCTTTTCCTCCAGTTCATTGTACAGGTTTTTTATCAGGGGTTCCAAAGGAGACTCATTAATGGATAAGTGAAAATCGCGGACCTTCATCTCCAGCAGCTCTTCATCAGAGACAGTTTCCCAATTTATCTTTTTCCTTGCGCTTTTCATCGTTAGACTGTTAATTAACGCATTTCTGAAGTTACATCGGCCGGAATATTTAACAAGTTCAGTTATATTATCCACGGAACCTGTCTCAACATCCTGCAAAGTATGATCTATTATATACAGCGATTTGGTATAGTCAAAATTGCTTTAATAGCCCTATAATATCTTTATTAATAAGGCCCTTTTTACCTATCACAGCTTATCCGGCAAATTAAGCTATATAACTATATCCACCATGTATGTAGGAGGATTCAATATCATTTGCTCTGCTGCTACAGAGGCCTTTTTAT
>JASFVS010000186.1:0-6478 GCA_050049715.1 Phycisphaerales bacterium | reverse complement strand
AACAGAGCAACTACACTCACTACCTGAAGTCGAAACAGTAAAGCTCTGCTCGAAATTCTGTCAACCATCCGACTGTGCTAAAACATTAAAATCCCTTCCTCAAAAGAAGACACCACGCCTTATAATAGGAGCCTGCAACCGCGAAATTTACGACAATGTTCTTAATAAGGCTATGCGAGGTATTAATCTGAATGAAGGACTCCTATGGTCTGTAAATATTCGTGAGCACTGTGGGTGGGTTGCTAAAACTCCAAAAGCGGCTTCGGATATAGCAAAAGAATCATTAACCGCCGCCGTCCGCCGGATTCAAGCGGCTTCAGCTATTAAGTCAATTAAAACTAATGTAAACCAAAATGTTCTGGTCCTCGGCGGGACAATAGGCGCGATGCAAACAGCTACCGCCCTATCGAAATTAGGGCATCGAGTTACTATGGTCGAATCAGACAAAAAATTAGGCGGTTCAGTAGCACAAACACCTGAGCTTTACGCCTATGTCGCTTCTGATTCTTCCTGTACCGAATCACTTGTTCAAAATCGAATTGATGAGCTCATACAGCAAGTTAAAAAAGATAAAAAAATTCAAATCCAAACCTCTTCCAGATTAAATTCCCTGGATGGAGAATTCGGCAATTTCAATGCAGTAATTGCCTCGAACGGCTCAACCAAAAAAATCTCGGCAGGAGCAATCGTACTGGCTCCAAACCCGGCACAATCGAAACTAGCCAAACTGACCCATAACGGCAAGGATATTCCCAAACGTGTCGCGATAGTGATAGACATATCAGGCGAGCAAAACAAGCGCATATCGGCCCAAGTACTTTCCGCAGCGGAACTGTTTATCGAGCGTTTCGGTGCAGAGGTGAAATTATACTGCCGAAATATCCGGGTAGCTGCGACCGGCATGGAAACTTTGTACAGGCGCGCAAGACAGGCTGGTGTAGCAATTGTAAAATATGACTCATCACCGAAAATTTCGGATGGAGGCTCTAAAAAAATAATTAACGTAGAGGAACCATTAATCGGCGTTAAAATCGAGGAAGAATTCGACCTGGTGATTATGGCTGATAAAATCACCCCAGACAACACTAACATTCTGAGCATCATTGAAGGACTGCGACCAAGCCCTGCCGGCGACCTACAGTCAGACAGCGTATGGCTTTTACCGACAGAGTCAAATCGTGAGGGCATTTTCATCGTTGGCTCAGCGCCGGATACCGACGAACTGATTGACGCTCAGACCGAAGGATTAGCTACGGCAAATGAAATACATGAATTACTTAAAAACAAACAAATAGACGTCCTCGATGATGCAGCCGTAGTTGATATTGATAAGTGTGTTCTGTGTCTGACCTGCATGCGAATATGTCCTCACGCTGCAATCAGTATCGATGTTGAAAATAAGGCCGCTTCTGTTTCAGTGGTAACCTGCCAGCGATGTGGAACATGCGCCGCGGAATGCCCTGTAGGTGCTATACAGCTTCCTCATTACACCGATAAAGAAGTAGCTGCCGAGCTTGGCGACAAACCAAAAATAACGGTCTTTGCCTGTGAAAATTCAGCCTATCCGGCAGCATCTGCTGCAGCAATTAACGGCTCGCAATGGCAACAAGACGTTCAGCTAATCCGCGTTCCCTGCGCCGGTAAAGTTGACTCGCGGGACGTCCTGAGAGCACTGGAATCCGGAGCAAAGAAGGTAATGATTCTCGGTTGCCATCTGGAGAATTGTCAATACCTGTCCGGCTCAACCCGTGCGGCAAAAAGGATAGAACGCCTGAACAATGCAATGGAACAAGCCGGAGTTGACAAAGGACGAGTAGCTTTTCTACAATTAGCTTCAGTTGAACCACATAAATTTACAGAGTATGTTTCTAAGAACGGAGATTAACACAAATGACAGCACAGATTATCGACGGAAAACAAGTTGCTGCTGATATGCGAGCAGAACTAAAAGATGAAGTAGCTAAACTAAAAGAACAGAACATTATCCCCGGACTGGGGGTAATCCTGGTCGGTGAGGACCCGGCCTCAAAGTCTTATGTTACCGGCAAAGAACGCGCCTGCGAAAATATTGGGATTTATTCCGATGATAATCGTTTGCCTGCCGAAACATCTCAGAAGGGACTAATGGCTCTTGTCGAGAAAATGAACAAAGACCCGAAAATCAACGGTATTCTTGTCCAGTTGCCTTTACCGAAAGGCCTCAACGAGGCCGAGGTTCTTCTCGCAATCGACCCGGCAAAAGATGTCGATGGATTTCATCCGATGAACGTAGGTAAAATGATGGTCGGCGAGAAGGCTTTTCTGCCCTGCACGCCATACGGTATTGTTCAGTTACTCGTTCGCAGTGGTGTAACTATCGAAGGGGCCGAGGTTGTAATAGTAGGAAGAAGCAACCTGGTCGGAAAACCTCTGGCGAATATGCTCATACAGAAAAAACCGAACGCAAACGCCACTGTAACCGTTTGCCATACTCGCACCAAAGACCTTTCATCACATACCAAACGTGCAGATATTGTAATTGCCGCCGCCGGCAGGCCAAATACTGTCACGGCGGATATGGTAAAAGACGGAGTTGTGGTAATCGACGTAGGCGTCAATCGTGTTGAAGATGCTACAAAGAAAAAAGGGTATCGTCTTGTCGGTGACGTGGATTTCGAGGCCGTTAAGGAAAAGGCTTCACTTATTACACCCGTCCCGGGCGGTGTAGGGCCAATGACGATTACAATGTTGCTTTACAACACAGTGGAATCGGCCAAAAGAGCCGCCGGTCTTGAGGTTGAATAATGATAGTCGCAGAACACAAACCAATCGAAGAAATAAAGGGCTTTCTAACAGCCCACAAACGAGTCCTCGTTTTAGGCTGCGGTACCTGTGTGAGTGTCTGTCTGGCCGGTGGTGAGAGAGAAGTTACTACTCTGGCTTCCGTCCTGAGACTTTCAAACAACTTCGATGAAATTAAAGAAGACACCATCGAAAGACAATGCGATGCAGAGTTTTTCAAATCGATAAAAGAAACTGCCGCCTCCTGCGATGCAATCCTGTCGATGGCCTGCGGTGTCGGCGTCCAGATGGTGGCAAAAATCTTTGGCGATATGCCGGTCTATCCCGCTTTAAATACGATGTTCTGTGGCACTAACGATGGCGTCGGCCAATGGTCGGAAAACTGCCTGGCCTGTGGAGATTGTAAACTCGGCATCTTCGGCGGAGTCTGCCCCGTAACAAGGTGTTCAAAATCACTTATGAACGGCCCCTGCGGCGGCTCCGTGGACGGTAAATGCGAAGTTGACCCTGAAAATATCGACTGCGGCTGGCAGTTGATTTACGACCGGCTTAAAACATTAAATAAACTGGACGTGTTAGCTGAAAATCCCCGGCCGAGAGACTTCAGCCGGACTCACGATGGCGGCCCAAGAAAATTATCAAGAGAAGATGTAGCGCAATTATAATAATTTAAGTTTGAAAATTATGAAATCCGGCAGCAATCTGGAAAAAGTATTTGAAGCAGGCGAATTCGCGGTGACCGCCGAGCTTGGTCCGCCGAAAAGTGCCGACCTCGACCTTATAAAAAAGAAGGCCGAGTTGCTGACCGGCTGCGTGGATGCCGTTAACATAACGGACAATCAAACTGCAATCGTACGAGTATCAAGTATCGCTACCGGCAAGCTGGCCCTCGAGTTTGGTCTTGAGCCAATCATACAAATGACCTGTCGTGACAGAAACCGCTTATCCATTCAGTCTGACATTTTAGGAGCATATCTTCTCGGCATTCATAATATTTTATGTCTGACCGGAGACCACCAATGTTTTGGCAACCATCCTACAGCCAAACATGTTTTCGACCTCGATTCCGTACAACTAATTCAGATGGTTAAAAATATGCGCGACGAGAAGGTTTTCGCTTCCGGTGAAGAAATTAAAAATTCGAAAAAAGCTGAAGTCAAAGAGCCGCGAATGTTCATAGGCGCAGCAGCCAATCCTTTCGCAGACCCCTTTGAATTTCGCATCATTCGTCTGGAAAAGAAAATTAATGCAGGAGTTGACTTTATTCAAACTCAGTGTATTTATGATATGGACCGCTTTCGCGAGTGGATGATGCAGGTATGCAATCGCGGCCTGCATAAAAAATGCAAAATCTTAGCCGGCGTTACTCCGTTGAAATCCGTGGGAATGGCAAAATATATGCGAGACCAGGTTGCTGGTGTAACTGTGCCAAACTATTATATAGAACGATTAGCCAAGGCCGATGACGCAAAAGCTGAGGGAATCCAAATCGTGACCGAACAGATTCAGCAGCTCCGCGAGATAGAAGGCGTGGCGGGCATTCATATAATGGCCATCGAGTGGGAACAAAAGGTACCCGAAATCGTACAAAAAGCGGGTTTACGCAATTAATACATAAAATACAAAATCTCTAATTAAAATTTGGAAATATAAAATGGAAACGATTGAATGTAAAAATCTTGATTCCCAGTTCAAATACGACGTAGCTGCTTATCCGGGAGGTGAAAATCTCAAACTCTGCTTTGCCTGTGGAACCTGCACTGCGGGTTGCCCGGTATCGGCTGTGGACCCGGAATACAATCCTCGAAAGATAATTCGGCAGGTACTGCTTGGGATGCGTAAAGAAGTTCTTTCATCACCTGTGATATGGCGATGCGTTCAGTGTTACTCCTGCACCGCCAAATGCCCGCAAAACGTCAAATTCAGAAATATAACCAGAGCGTTGAGGGAAATGGCGGCTGCCGAAGGATATGTCGATGCAGATTTACCTCAACAAGTTGAGCAGTTAGATGAATTTTCACAAAAAATCAGACGAGACCTGGTGAATTTGCTTGTAACAGACCGTAAAAAATTCACCGAAATAAAAAATAAAGTAGAACAAGCTGCAAATGCCTGATAAACCGGGCGGATATGAGAAATGACTGTATCAACTAAAAACAAAAGTGCCGGCACCAAAAGTAAGAAGAAAAGCGTAAAAACTTCGGAAAAAGTCGGAGCTGTGCTCGTAATCGGCGGCGGCATTGCCGGTATCCAGGCCGCACTCGACTTAGCCGAAACAGGCCAGAAAGTTTATCTCTTGGAAAGCTCACCGGCAATTGGCGGCGCTATGGCCAGGCTCGATAAAACCTTCCCAACCAATGACTGTTCTACCTGCATTTTGTCACCAAAGCTGGTCGAAGCCGGACGCCATCTCAATATCGAGCTTATAACCTATGCCGACCTCGAAAGCGTTCAGGGCCAACCCGGACACTTCACTGTTAAAATCAAGAAAAAACCCCGCTATGTTGACTCTGAAAAGTGTACCGGCTGTGGGTTATGCGCTAAGGTAGATGTACCCGATCCCAAAGAACTCGTCGAGCACAAAGGTGAGCTATGGATTAAACGTATCACAATCGATGAAGTAAAATGCGTTCAGTGTGGCGATTGTGTACGCGCATGTGAAAAGGAAAATCCTGAAGCACCTGCTATGAACAGTATTTACGCCGAGCAAACTCAACCCGGCGCTATAGAAACTGAATCTCGGAAGAAATCAGTCGCCGCTGAATTAGAAAAAGTACGTGAAATGAGCGAAAAAGAGCGGTATGAATATTGGTGGCACCAGATGAACAAATGCATTAAATGCTACGGCTGTCGAGATGTATGCCCAATATTCGTTGACGCCGAATGCAAACTGGAAGAATGGGCGGTACCGGGTGATTTACCGCCGGCACCGTTATATCATATTGCCCGAGCCTATCATATTGCCCAGCGATGCACGCATTGCGGTTTTTGTGAGTATACCTGTCCGAGCAACTTGCCGTTAAGGATTCTGTGTGACCTTATACGTCACGAAGACCCACAGGAACTGTTCGCTTATATTCCACACGCATCAAAGGAGCACAAAGAAAAAATTCTTGCATCTTTTCCTGGCCGCAGAGAGAGGGGGTGGGGCTATGACTGACGATTTTGTCCTGACCACCTGTCCATATTGCGGATGTGGCTGTAACTTCTACCTTGCAGTTATTAACGGCAAGGTCGTTGATGTTGCTCCCTGTTTTACAGACAGAATCAGCCAGGGCAAACTCTGCATTAAAGGTCGACGCGCTCACGAGTTCATCGGCAGCGAACACCGCCTCACCAAACCCCTAATTCGTAGAAATGGCCAGCTAAAAGAAGCATCCTGGGACGAAGCCCTGGATTTTATCACCAAGGGCTTATCCGATATAAAGTCCGAATCAGGACCGGATGCAATCGGATTATTGTCCTCGGCTAAGTGCACAAATGAGGAAAATTATCTAATGATGAAGCTGGCGAGGGCCGTAGTCGGCACTAATAATGTCGACCATTGTGCCAGATTATGCCACGCATCCACTGTTGTGGGACTTGTGGCGGCTTTCGGCAGCGGAGCAATGACAAATTCGATTCCCGAAGTTGCCGAAGCCAAATGTATTTTGGTAACCGGCAGTAATACAATCGAGCAGCATCCATTGATAGGCAC